>NZ_JBSFMM010000179.1:0-23239 GCF_053599555.1 Streptomyces sp. NPDC000941 | reverse complement strand
GGGGTAGCGTGGGGGGGCCCCCGGGAATGTGACAATTTGGGGTTTTATTTGCCACACCGACCCGCCGTGGCGTCGGCGTGTCGCTGTCCCATACTCACCGCAAACTCACCGCAACGTCACGGCCGCGTGGCGGCGGCCCGGAGGGCGCGGTCCCCGATCACGCGCAGATGGGCCAGCAGCTCCGGGGGCTCATGCACCTGGAACTCACAGCCCAGCATGAGCAGCCGGGACGCCAGCCACTCCAACGTATCGGCGCGTCCGTGCAGCTCACAGCTGTTCTCGTCGATCGGCCGCAGCTCGCCGGGCGCGGCTCCCAGCCGCTGTGCCGCCTGAGCGGCCGGGAGCCGGAGGGTGGCCCGCACCTCGTAGGTGGGCGCGAGCGAGTACATCCGGCGGGTGACGAAGGCGGCCGCGTCCTTCTCGGGCAGTTCGCGGGGCGGGACGCGTACGCCGGTGGGCTGGAGGCGGGACATCCGGTCGACGCGGAAGATCCGCCAGTCGTCGCGTTCGGTGTCGTACGCCAGCAGATACCAGCGGCGCCCCGCCAGCACCAGCCGGTGCGGCTCGACCAGCCGCCGGGTCCGGCTGCCGTCCCCCGACTCGTAGCCGAACCGCAGCCGTTCATGGCCGGCCACGGCAGCGGCGGCCACCGCGAGCTCATGCGGGTCGACGGGCGTGGTGCTCTCGGTGAACAGCGACTCCGTGGCGGCCCGGAAGGCCCCGACCCGGTGCCGCAGCCGGGACGGCAACACCTGCTCCAGCTTGGCCAGGGCGCGCAGGGACGCCTGCTCGATACCGCTCACCGGCTTGCCGACCGACGTACTGAGCGCGACCGCGATGGCCACGGCCTCCTCGTCGTCGAGCAGCAGCGGCGGCATGGCCTTGCCCGCGGCGAGCCGGTATCCCCCGGCGGCCCCCATGCTCGCCTCGACCGGATATCCCAGCTCGCGCAGCCGGTCGACGTCCCGCCGGACCGTACGGGGGCTGATGCCCAGCCGATCGGCGAGCTCGCTGCCGGGCCATTCGCGCGGGGTCTGCAACAGGGACAGCAGAGTCAGGAGCCGGCCCGAAGGAGTACTCATGACACCCATGATGCCGCGCGATCTAGGCCGAAATCTGACCTAGATGGCCCCTACTGTCGCCGCCATGAGTAATGAACCGCGCCCCTTCCACATCGACATCCCCCAGTCCAACCTGGATGATCTGCGGGACCGCCTGGCCAACACCCGCTGGCCGAGCCAACTCCCCGGCGAGGACTGGAGGCGTGGCGTACCGCTGGCCCATCTCAAGGAGCTGGCGGACTACTGGCAGGGAGGCTACGACTGGCGCCGCCACGAGGCGCGGCTGAATGAATTCCCCCAGTTCATGACCGAGATCGACAGACAGGACATCCACTTCCTGCACGTACGCTCACCCGAACCCGACGCCCTGCCGCTGATCCTCAACCACGGCTGGCCGAACTCCTTCATCGAGTTCACCGACCTCATCGGCCGCCTCGCCGACCCCCGCGCACACGGCGGCGACCCGTCCCACGCCTTCCACGTCGTCGTCCCGTCCCCGCCCGGCTACGGCTTCTCCGCACCGCCCCGCGAAACCGGCTGGACCGTCGCCCGGGTGGCGGGGCTCTGGGTGCGGCTGATGCAGCGCCTCGGCTACGACCGCTACGGCGTCCAAGGTGGTGACCTCGGCGCGTACATCGCCCCGGAAGTGGCCAAGGCGGCACCGGACCACGTCGTCGGCGTCTACATCGTCGCCGGCCTCGGTTTCCCCACCGAAGCCGACCTCCCCGAGCTGACCGACGACGAACGCGCGGCCTTCGAACAGCTCCAGCAGGCCGACTGGATGAACGGCGTCCCCCACCACGCCCTGCTGCGCGCCGCACCACAGACCTTCGCGTACGGCTGGCACGACTCCCCCGTGGCCGCGCTGGCCTGGATGATCCAGAAGTTCAAGGAGTTCACCGTCGCCGACAAACTCCCCGAGGAGCTGATCGACCGCGACCTGATCCTCACCAACACCACCCTCTACTGGCTCACCGACACCTTCGGCTCCTCCTCCTGGCCCATGTACGACAGCACAGGCTTCGGCTGGCCGGAGGGCCAGAAGGCCGTGCCGACCGGCGTCTACAGCGGGGCTCCCGGCATCCGGCGGCTCGCCGAACGCCACAACACCATCGTCCACTGGCCCACCGACAACCCGGGCGGCCACCACTTCGTGGCCATGGAGCGCCCCGACGACGTGGCCGCCGATATGCGCACCTTCTTCGCCAAGGTCCGCTGACCCGGCTGGTCCCGGCCGTTGGCGCCGGGACGGCCGGGGGCCTGCTTCGCTGGTCGCGCCCGGACCCGTTGCCCCTGCTGTGCCGCCGCATGGGCAACCGTGTCAGATACGCAAAGTCAGCTGCGCGAGATCGGAGCGGATCCGTGCCGGTGCCGGCCTGTCCTGGGGATCCTTCGCGAGCAGGCCGATGAGCAACGGACCCAGCGACCCCGCGCGCCGCGGGGTGAGCGGCGGGTCGGTCAGGACGGCGGCCATTGCCGCCGTCGGGCTCGGCCCGTCGAAGGCGGCCGATGCCTCGGCGGCGTAGAAGAGCGTGGCTCCAAGTCCCCACAGATCGGAGGCGGGTGAGCTCTCCAGCCCCCGGATCTGCTCCGGGGCCATATAGGCCGGCGTCCCCATGATGGCGCCCACTTCGGTGAGCGTCGGATCGCCCTCGAACCGGGCGATGCCGAAGTCCGCGAGCTTTATCGATCCGTCCCGCCGGACGAGCACGTTCGCGGGCTTGACGTCGCGATGAACGATGCCCAGTGCGTGCGCTTCCCTCAGCACATCGAGCATCGCGAGGCCGATCGCGGCCACCCGCGCGAGGGGCAGCGGCCCCTCGCGCTCCACCATCTCCTTCAGCGTCACCGCCTTCACCAGCTCCATCACGATCAGCACCGAATCCTGATCCACGAGGACGTCGTAGACGGTCACGGCGTTCCCGTGGTCGAGCTGCGCGGCGGCCCGCGCCTCGCGGAGCATACGAGCTCGCATGGTCACTCTCGCGTCGGGCGAGAGCCCCAAGGGCGGAAGAAGCTGCTTGATCGCCACTTCCCGCCCCAGCACGTTGTCCCTCGCCCGCACGACCACACCCATGCCGCCGCGGCCGAGCTCTTCCAGCGGCGTGAACCGGCCCGACGACAGCGTGACGGCCTCGGGGTCCGGAAGGGTCGCGCTGACCTGCGCTGGGACGGTGGGAGGCCGGACCGTCGATCGGCGCTGTCGCCGACGATGCCGGATCGCCAGGTAGACGACGAACTGGATGATCAGGAGAGCGAGAACCGCGGCGCCGACGATGACGAAGGGGCTGAGGGACTCAGGCGCATTTTCCTGCAATTCCGCGGCAATCCTTCCCTGGCTCGGTACGGCCTGGATGGCTCGATCCAAGGTCATTGCCGCCTCTCGTCCCGCGATTCCAGGCCAGTGCTCCGGGTTCTTCGGGCGCTTGTCTACCCGTCAGTGGTCGATCTGTCCACTGACCTGGTCAGACTTACGACACCCGCAACGGGCATCCCGTACCGACCCGCGCATCGAGATCGGCCCGCAGGGCCGCGAGCTCGGCCATCCGCGCATCGATCACCCTTATCTTCTCCTCGAACAACGCGGACAACGCCTCGGCGGAGTCCGGGGCATCGCGCAGCTCCTCGAAGTTCCGCGCGATCTCGGCCAGCGAGAAGCCGAGTGTTTGCGCGGTGCGGACGTAATGCAGCCAGGTCACGGTCTCCGGTGCAAAGTCGCGATAGCCGTTGGGCAGACGCTGCCCGCTGACGAGGCCGATCTTTTCGTAGAAGCGAATGGTGTCCTTGCTCAGGCCCGCTTGCGCGGCCAGCTCCCCGATACGCATGGCTCTCCGCCCGGTTGTGGACTTAACCTTGGAGCGTACTCCACTGTTTAGCGTGAGGCCGCGGCTGCACATCGCCTCCGAGATCAGCAGGAGCCTCGCCATGAACCGTCTCTTCGCCCCATCCCGCCACACCTATCTCCGCGTCGTACGCGCAAGCGCCTGGTACGACCTCGTCGTCACGGCGGGATTCGCGACGCCGTGGACCTATGCGCTGGTCCACGACGCGCTGAACTCGCTGTGCGACACCCTCGGGCTCGGCCTCCTGCCCGCCGTCGACCCCATGCAGACTCTCTACGCGAATCTGATGGGCTCGGTCGTGGTCATCTGGGCGCTGCTCCGTATCGCCAAGCCCCTGCCGGTTCATGGCCTGTTCGACGGCGTCGCGCGCACGCTGTTCTCCATGTGGCTCGCGTACGCGTTGGCCCAGGGTGCCACGCGGGTCCTGTGGGCCTTCTTGGTGGTGGAGGTGGCGTGGGGTGTCGTCCAGCTTCTGCCCTGGTGGCGACCCCAGCGCGCCCACCTGCTGGATGGTCCCGTAGGCCCCTCCTCCACGCATCCCCTCGGCGCCGAGGGTCGGTGACCCCGGCGGGGACGTGGCTCACATCGCGATTCCGGCCCGCTTCGCCAGCCTGGTCAGGCGTGGGTTGCTGCGCTTATGCAGTGATGTCAGTACGCGCGTAAGCTCCAGACTGGTCGGATGAACGGCCGCCATTTCCGGTGCCACGTCCCACGCCTTCTCAAGGGACTCCAGGGTTGCGTCACGGTCCCCCAGGGCCAGCTGAGAGCGCCCTATATTCATGTACAGAGGCCCGACACGGGTTGCCGGAAGTGTGAGGCCCGTGCGAATCAAGTCCTCCGCGGTGTCCAGAGCTTCACGGTGTCGCTCCATATCGGAAGCCGTGGAAATGACATGCGTGGCCGTATTCTCCTGACCGAAGTGGATTCCGTGCTCGGCAACGTCCTCCGGGAAGTCTTCCGCCGCACGCCACGCGGCCTCAATGTGCCGGTTCGTCGTCTGCTTGTCCCTCAATCGGCCGGCCAGGGTCAGCGCACGGAGGTGCAAAATGCCCAGCCCAAAGGCCCGTTCGCGCGCTCGCAGTGATGATTCCGCCTGAACGATGGCCCGGTCGACAATGGCCAGCCCACCGGCGAAGTCGCCCGAGTTCAAGAACGTACCCGCATCGTCCCTCGCCGCCACAATGGCCGCGATCGGATCGGCCCGCCCCGCCGCCAGCCGCTGTTTCATGGTGGCCAGCTCGGCCAGGTGCATCCACCTGTGCCGGGCGGCAAGCCAATAGACCACGCTGTAGACGTCGGCGACAAGAGTCCAGTCGCTTGGACGCCCCGTCGCATGGGCGTGATTGGTCACCTTGGCCAGCAGTCGCGGAAGCTTCGCCGACACCTCGGCCAGCTCGCTGTTCCACCGATGCCGGTTCAGAACCTCCACCTCAAGCACCAAACCCTCCGGGTTGGGGGGTGGTTCTCCGGGGAGATCGAAACGACGAATGGCATGACTGAGATCAGGTAGATCCGCACCGGACGTCCGCCCGAGCACCTGGTCCAGGGTCAGCCCCATCGCCCTGGCCAGTGATGCGGCTACGCCCTGCGTTAAAGCTCGGTCTCCCACTTCGATTTTACTGAGGAGGGAGACGGAAACACCTGACCGGCGAGCCAGAGCGACCTGGCTCAACCCGCGATCTTTACGGAGCGCCGCGATATTGGCGCCGGGCCCGGGAACATTCGCGCCGTTCATGTTCCCCATGGTCCCACTCCGAACCGCGTCACGCGTGGCGAGTGTGCAAGAAGTGTGCAAGTCAGGCCGGGCTCAGCGCCGTTGACTAGGCATACAGGACCCCCGCGACCGTGGCCGCGGTCCGGGGGCATGGCCGATCTGAAAGACGCAGACCGACAATGCAATTCGTATCACGATCACTCGGACGAGTGAAAAGGGCGCTGTTCGGCCACCGAACCGCCACCCTCGAACGGCAGCCCATTCCCGTTCCGACTCCCCCGCCACCACGCCGGACCTCATGCCACGCCCGGTGTCGTACGCGGAACAGACGCGCCTCCGACTACCGCGCATCCCGATCGGGTGGACCATCCCCCTCATGCGAACCCTCGACCCGGCGCCCCCGTACATCCCGCCCTTCATCCAAGAACGGACGGCGATGGAACGGTGACCGGCCTCGAAGAACCCGCGGCAGACCCCGAAAGAGCCGCCGCCGAACTCCGCTCCGCGTTAGCCCTCGCCGGTATCGAGGCGCTGAGCATCGGCTGGTCGGCCGTGGGCGGCGCCGCGCCCCTGGGCCTCGTGCACATCCACGCCCTCCGCCCGGAGGCCGCCCGGGCCCTGGCTCGCGTCGTCAAGAAGAGCATCCGCACAAGAACCACCCAAGGCACCGCCCTCCACCAGGCAACAGCCGAAGACCTCAGAGCCGCCCTGGACCCCCTCTGGTTCCGCCCCTGCCGCTGCGAGGACCGCACCGGAATCCCCTGCCCGGAGCGGCGAATGCGCCTGCGCCTCCGGGATACGGGTACGCCCGGCCCATGACAGCCCGCCCGGCACAGAGGCGGCCCAGTGAGCCGACGCAGACCGGGGCGGATGCCGACAGCCACAGGTGGTACTGCGGCTACTGCGCGGGCTGGGGCAAGGTCAACTGCCCCGGCTGCGGCGGATTCGCGGGGTGCGTGACGTGCGAGAGCACGGCCAAGGTCGCGTGCATGGTGTGCTCATCGGGCCGGTGGCCCAAGTGGACCCCGTGATACGAGGCCAAGCCCCGCAGCGCGCCCCGGCATGCCGTTCGCCGACCGCGAAGCGACTCACGGGCGCGCCAGGAGCGCATCCCGTACCCGGGCCATGCTCTCTGCGCCCTCTACCAGGCGCCCCCCGAAGAGACCGCACGCTGAATAAGTACAAGCATCGCGACTACAAGGAGACAGCACGTGAGTGATCACGCTCCAGTCCCCTGGGGATTAACTCGCATGAGGCCTTTCCCCCCGGCAGAACAACTCCCTCACGCCACCACCGTGCTCAACCCAAAGACCCAGATCGGCCAGTGGCTCGACACGGACGGCATCGTTGTACCGGTCACGGGCAAACACAAGAAGCCGTCAACGGCGAAGGAGACGAAGCCGAAGACGAGTCTGGACGGCAACACGGACGAAGGAAGCGACCAGGAGACCGACTGATGGGTGAAGCTGACCGCGAACCGGCCGTGCTCGTCGTCACCAAGGTGGAGGACACCACCGCCGACCTGGTCATCGAGCAGTTGAACGCCCGACAGGTCCCGGTCGTGCGGTTGGACCCCGGTGACTTCCCCGCCACGGTGGCAGTGAGCGCCTGCGCGGACGGTCACGGCCTGAGCGGCAGTCTGCGCACCCCTTCCCGCTGCGCTGACCTCCAACGGATCCGTTCGGTCTACTGGCGACGCCCCAGCCCCTACACCGCCGCCGGTGATCTGAGCGCTCAGGACGCACGCTGGTGCGCCGATCAGGCCCGGTACGGCCTGGGCGGGCTGCTCGGGGCACTGCCCGGCGCGCACTACGTGAACCATCCCTGGCGCAACCGCGAGGCTGAATACAAACCCGCCCAGCTCGCCATCGCCGCACGGTGCGGGCTGGCGGTGCTTCCGACTCTGATCACCAACGACGCCGAGCGGGCCCGACAGTTCGCTGCGGAGTACGCACCGGTGGTCTACAAGCCCGTACGGAACAGCGACTACCGCGGCGAAGACTCCCGCGCGCTCACGGTGTGGGTGGAGGAGGTGGATCCCGCGGACATCGACACCGGCGTAGCGCGGACCATTCACCTCTTCCAACCGCGCCTGGACAAGGTGGCCGACATCCGCCTGACAGTCGTGGGAGACCACTTCTTCGCCGTGCGCATTGACGGGGCGCCGGGACTGGACTGGCGAAGGGACTACGACGCGCTCTCGTACGCCCTGATCGAAACGCCGCCGGAAGTGGCCAAGGGAGCCCGGGCCTATCTGGACGCGTTCGGCCTGGTCTTCGGTGCCTTTGATTTCGGCGTCGACCGTCACGGCCGCTGGTGGATGTATGAATGCAATCCCAACGGCCAATGGGCCTGGTTCCCCAATCCCATCACCGCGCGCATCACCACTGCCCTCGCCGATCAACTCCACTACTCAGGACACCCCCATGCCCGCTGACGCAGCCCAACTCCGCCGCGCCCTCGCCGACCGGATCAGCGAAAGCGGCCGCATGACCCAACCCGTATGGCGGGCGGCCGTCGAGGCCGTCCCCCGGGAGCTCTTCCTGGGAACGGAGTTCTACCGGCCCAACGGCGCCACCTGGGAACCCGTCAACCGCACGGAGATCGGCGAGGAGGAGTGGCTACGCCTGGCCTACTCCGACACCACATGGGTCACCCAGGTGGACGGTATCGGCCCCGCCGACGCCCCCGGGCCGATGGTCGGCAGACCCACCTCTTCCGCCACCCTCCCGTCTCTGGTCGTACGGACGCTCGAAGTGGCGGGGATCCGGGAGGGGGACAAGGTGCTCGAGGTCGGCACGGGCACCGGCTACTCGACCGCAATCCTCTGTCACCGCCTGGGCGATGCGAACGTCACATCGATCGAATACGACCCCGACCTGGTCAAAACAGCCGCCAATCGCCTCCACTCGATCGGCTACTCCCCCACGCTGGTCACCGGCGACGGGCTCCAGGGACACAGCGAGGGCGCCGAGTACGACGCAGTGGTGGCAACCTGCGCCGTCCGGCACATCCCCCGCCCCTGGCTGTGGCAGGTCCGCGACGGCGGGAGCATCACCACCACCGTCAGCGGATGGATGATCGCCTCCGGCCTCATCCGCCTCGCCCTCGACGACAGCGGCACCGCGACCGGACGCTTCACCGGGGACACGATTTCGTACATGCTGGCCCGCCCCCACGAGCGCCCGCCCCGACCCGTGTTCCACCGCCTCCCCGGTCTGACCCGCCCCAGCCGCATCGATCCCGGGCTTCTCCAGGACTGGACGGGGCACTTCATCGCCCAGCTGGCCGCGCCCTCGGCCGAGTTCTGGACCACTGGGGACAACGACGTGGTCCTCGCCGACGTGGCCACCGGGTCGCAGGCATGGACGGAAGCGGGCCAAGACAGTTGGACCGTCCACCAACATGGCCCGCTGCGCCTGTGGGACCAGGTCGAAGCGGCCCTGACCGTATGGCAGAAGGCCGGATCGTCCGACCAGTCCACCATGGGGATGACCGTCACCAACGAGACGCAGACCGTCTGGCTGAAGGATCCGGATGGCCCGAGCTGGCAACTCCCCGTCTGATTAAGACAGCGCCACGACACGTCACCCAAATCACTGGGAGGTGAGAACGTTGAGGTTGCAGATCACCACGGCCGCCGACGGCGGCAACGGGGACAAGCTGCCAGGACAGCCCTACCCCGGCCCGCACCAGCCGCCGTCGCCGGACGGTGGCCCGGGCGTACCCAACCCGCCCAAGGCGTTCGAGGCCACCGCCCCGTGACCGCCAACGCACACCAGGACCGCCCCAGCCACACAGAGCTGGGGCGCGCCCTCATGTCCGCCGGATTGCTCACCCCCGACTGGGCACCCGCGTTCCAGGCTGTCCCCCGCTCCGCGTTTCTGCCCGGCCTGATGTGGCCCTTCGATATGCAGACCGCTCGCAGCGTTTCGGTCAGCAAAGCTGACGATCCGCACGAATGGCTGAGGTACGCCGACTCCGACGCGCCCATCGTCACGCAATGGGACGACGGGGAGCACTCGGGCACGGAGCCGGGCCAGGTGTCCACCAGCTCCGCCTCCATGCCGAGCGTGGTGTTCTCCATGCTCCGGGACCTGGACGTACACGCCGGCCACAAGGCGTTGGAGATCGGCACGGGCACCGGCTGGAACGCCGCGCTGCTGGCTCACCGGCTCGGCGCGGAGAACGTCGTGACGGTGGAAGTGGACGAGTCTGTGGCGGCAACAGCGCGGGCCGCTCTTGAGCGCTTCGGCGCACCCATGCATGTGGTGCATGGGGATGGCGTGCTGGGCTGCCCGGAGGCGGCACCGTACGACCGGATCATCGCGACCTGCGGGCTCCGGTCGATCCCGTTCGCGTGGGTGCGGCAGAGCAGACCGCACGGGGTCATCGTCGCGCCGTGGGGCACGCACTACGGCAACGGGGACGCGGTGGCCCGACTGATCGTCGCCGACGACGGGCACAGCGCGTCAGGCGCGTTCACCGGACCGGTGGAGTTCATGAAACTCCGGGCGCAGCGCCTGCCGCCCCTGGTGCACTCCGCGTACGTCCCGGGCAGCGTGGCCGACGGCGATGAATCGTCCACCACCATCACGGAAGAGCAGTTCGTGACCGGCCGGTTCAGCCCGCAGCGCTTCGCGCTGGGCCTGCTTGTCCGCCACTGTCGACAGTTCGTCGCCGATAAAGACGACGGGGCGCGCCCGGTGTGGTTCTACGGGCTCACCGACCGCTCGTGGGCATGCGTGCAGTTCCGCGATGGAGCGACGGCGCGTGTGTGGCAGTCGGGCCCACGCCGGCTCTGGGATGAGGCGGAAGCGGCCTATCGGTGGTGGCAGGAAGGGGGCCGACCCGGCTTCGACCGCTTCGGGCTGACCGTGGACAGCGAGGGCGAGCGAGTCTGGCTGGACTCGCCGGACGACCCGGTACCCGTCCGCCCAAGCATGTAGCCGCCTATCCCAGAAAGGAACGCGGAACGACTTGGGCAAAGGAGGCCGTCGACGGGCCATGAACACCTCGCTGAGCTGAGGTGTTGCAACCACCACCTGAACCCGGGCTTTTGATGCAGATCAAGCATTTTTTTGAGGACAGGTGGGTGGAGAGCCCCAACCGGACCGACGCCCTCCGCTCCGGGCGACCATCCACCGACACCGCCCGCCGGCCGGTGACGGCCCCTTGGGCAAGGCGGCGACGATGCCTCCGGCCGCCCTGCCGGCCGCTGTGCGCCGAAGGCGCGAGACGATGCACCAGCGTGGCGTCCGCACCATACCGACCAGCGGCGCGTGGCCCGTTCGTCACGCTCGCGCGCCCCGACGCAGCGCACCGCTGGACTGACCGGCTCGGCCACCGCGCGGCAGCAGTCGCCCGTCCTGAGCTCAGCCGCCCGCCGGGCCGAGGGACCGGGACACCGGGTCGGCCGCCCCCTTCCTTCCCGCTGCCGGCGCTTTGGACCCGCAGGGTCCGAGACGAAAGCCGCACCCGCCCGACCCGAATGCCGCGAGACGGCGCACAGGCGCGGGCGAAGCGAACGGCTCCGCGTGGATCCCGTGAGTGACCGCGCATATCCGGCCGCAGGCAGGTGCGGTAGACACATCTGCGTGGACCAGGGAATAGCGGCACTGCTCGGGGCATCGATCGGCGTGGCAGGCACCGTCCTCGCGTCGGCGATCACTGGTTGGTCAACACGTCAGCAGGTACGCGCACAGGCCAGGGCCGAGCACGCTCACTGGCGCAGGCAGCTCACCCTCGGCGGAGGCGTGCAGATCCACCCGGGCGACCCCACGTTCCCGGAACCAGGCGAGCAGACCCCGCATGATCGCGCGGCTGTGGCCGCGTCGCCGGTATGCCGGATCGGTGACCACGCCGATCACCTGCTCGAAGCCCGTGAGGGGTCACGCTCGGTCCGATGCCCAACCGGAGCGCGTGCCCCCGCGCCGTCGCGGTCAGTCCCTCATGTCATCCTCGGGTCGTGACCAATGCGGAGACAGCCGAGGACCGGCGCGACGACGAGGTACGTCCCACCCCGGGGCCGACCACCCCTGCCGAGTGGGACGAGCTGATCGCCGACTGGGACGAGATGCGTCACGGCTACTACCTCGGCGATGCGCAGGCCACGGTGCTCAAGTGCGCGAAGAATCTCGAGGCGAGCGTGGCGGCCGGCGGGGCCGGGTCGGAGACGGCGCTGTGGACGCTGGGGCTGGTGCTGATCGGGCCCTATGTGATCTATGCCCGCCCGGACGCGGCGGCCGAGGCCCGGGTGATGGAGGCGATGGGCGCGGTCGAGCGGGCTCTCGGGCAGGCGTCCTGTGAGCATGAGGAGCATCCTTGTGACGATGCGCCGTTCGATGAGGAGTTGGACAACTTCCGGTACGTCCTGGAGATGCTGGCCCATCCGGAGCGGGACGCCGACCACGAGGCGGCCCTGGCCGATGACGAGAACTGGCCCGACGAGGAGGGGGCGCAGTCCTGGTACGAGGGTCGGATGACGCGGGAGATATGGACCTGCCCGCGAAATCTGGCCGGGTTCGCCGGCGCCTTTCCCGGCTGAGGCCGGACGCCCCGCGGCCCTTCTCGTCCGCGGCCAAGCCGGCGAGCCCCGCGTCGAACGCGGGCGGGCCGATCAGCCACGGCGCGTGTCACCGCGTACGACCTCGCGTGCGCTCCCGGTGGCCCCTGACGTCGGGGTGGCCTATGTGGCCCGCCGGGCGCTGGGACTCGCCGAGCCAGATCTGCGGGACGCGGCTCTGGACCGCCTCGACCACCGGCCCCTGGTTGGGGGCGGTGAGGACGATGCGGTGGCGTACGCGCGGCAGGCCGGGGTGGAGCGGTTCCTCGTCGCGGACCAGGCCCCACAGGATCGGGTCGTCCCGGTCGATGGGGCCGGTGGGGTACAGCTCCAGGGAGTAGATCTTCCCGTTGCGCCCGAATTCGCTCCAGTAGAGGGCAATTCCGGCGAGGGAGTGCCAGGGGATGACGTTCCGGAGGTTTCCCTTTTCGAGCCACAGGCCCGTGTGGTCGATGAGGATCCTGCTGCGGCGGTTGGCCCAGAAGGGGACGAAGAGAACGACCCCGAGAACGCCGAGCGCCACCGCGAACCCGAGGCCCACGAACCCCGTGACGGTGGCCTCCCCCTTCTGCTTTCCCATGGCGACCAGCACGATGCCGAAGATGCCGACAGCGCCGAGCGCCATGAGGACGATGGAGCAGGGGAGCCCGGTCATGGCGCTGCGGCGGCCGACGCGTATGACCGTGGCGTTCGGCGCGGGGGAGGGTGTGTGCGGCGACGACATGGTGCGTGAGCTTAGTTGGCCCCGGTGTGGTGCGGTCAGTCAGATGGGCAGGGCTCCCTTGAAGCGGGAGTTGGGCAGGTCGGGGTGGGTGGTGGCGAGCCAGCCGTGGCCGTGGGTGTCCTCCGCGGACATGGGGCCCGGTTCGACCGAGAGATTGCCGGCCGCCGTGCCCGCGTCGGGCACGCCCTTGGCGTATTTCTCGTCCTCGATCCCGTCTTTCGCGTCTTGGATGAAGCTCATCTCGAACGGGAGTGGCTTGCCCCGGAACTCCGGGTAGTCATAGGTGCCGTAGCTCCGCACCCTGCGGCCATCGCGCGCGACATACCAGACCGAGCCGGAGTGGTAGGGGTCGATGACGTAGAAGTGGGCCTCCCCGCAGCGCTCGCTGAGCTTGTCGGCCAGTGTGAAGCCGTCGAGTTCGTCCACGAAGGCATTCCCCCACACCATGCGCCACTTCTTGTGCGTTGCGGACACGAAATACCAGCTGTCGAATTCCGGGGTGATGAAAACCCGGTAGGCCCTCTGCTTCTCCCCCTGGGAATCCTGGAAATCCATGGCGTCGTCGGCTCGGGTGGTGGCGTCCACGCCCAGCACGGTGGTGACCGGCCGGAGGTCGTGCAGACCGAGGGCGGATACGGCGTCGTCGAGCCGCTCCGCCGGGAAGGCCAGCCAGCGGCCGGCGTCCAGAGGGAGACTCACCGGGAGTTCGTCGAGGAGCTTGATCCGTACGAGGCGTTCCACGGCACGCCGGTCGGCATCGTCGAGCGCCTGCGCACCGCCCAGGTCGACCAGCGTCTCCAGGGCCTTGCCGCGCAGCCGCCCGGGGCCATGGCGCCGGATCTCCCGAAGGCGCGGCAGCGCCTGTTCACCCAGCCGCTTCAGGACGGACTCGGCACTGAATCTCGGGCTCCCCCGTCGCGTATCGCGGACATACGGCAGGAGCCGGTCGACGCTCTGCGCTCCGAGCGCGACCAGGCCGTCCTCCGCGGTCCTGCGAACCGTGCGGTCGTTGTCCGAGAGATCCCGCATGAGGGCGTCAATGGCTTCTGGCATGAGGCTTAGCCTAGGCCGGGAAAAGGATCACCTACGGGAGGGGTTCCGATGACGGGGGACGGCGCGGCAGCGTCCTGTTACATCCTGGAGCGGCAGTTCTCCACCCAGTTGGACTGGACGACGTTCTTCGTCTACAACCGGCGTGATCACATCCAGCTTCTGCTCACCGAGTTGTTCTTCGACGCCGAGGATTCGGACCGCGTCGAGAGCACCCGGAGCGACCATGTGGATGACCACGAGACGAGCGATCTGTGGGTGATCGAGGGCGGGCGCCTCATCGGCCACGTCGATCTGCGTCCCCTCATCGACGTCCCCGACGTCTTCGATCCCGAGGATGACGAAGGGCGGATCGACTGGCCGGCCTTCGACGCCGCCGTCCCCGCCGACCTGCGGGGGCCGCTGCTGGGCAGGGGTGAGGAGCTGCGGCTGCTGGACGTCGACCAGGACTTCGCGGCCGCCACAAGCGATCTTCCAACGCTCTACCCGGGCCGCCGGCTCGGCTACGGCATGAACCTGTGGATGAACGGGGAGCTCTCCGACGAGCCCGCCGCGTACTTCACGGACCCGGACCCCAGCTGACCGCTCAGCCGGATCCAAGTCGAGGGCTCGGACCGACCCCAGCTGAGGGCTCAGACCCACCCCAGCTGAGGGCTCAGACCGCCGCGGCCGCCGCACGGCGGCGCGGGGGTCCTGGCCGACCGTGTGGCGGACGGGGACCCGCAGATCGCAGCCCGTGACCACGGCGGTCACATGCCGGAAACCTTGACGGCCGCTGTGCCGGGTGTCACGATTCGGGCGCCCCCCATGTTTGCGTAAACATCGCCCGTACGACATCCCCCGACGGCTACTCGGACATGCAGCTCCGCCATGCGCTGAGTCGGCCTCTCCCGAAAGAGCAAGCGATGCGCACATCCCCCGTCAGCCCCGCCAGTCCCGCCAGCCCCTCCAGAGCGCGCTTCACCCCCCGGCTGCGCGCCGCCTTCGTCGCGATCCTGGTCGCCGCGGCCACCGGCACCACCCTCGCCGGCAGCCCCGCCTCCGCCGCGCCCAGCGGAGACACCACCCAGTTCCGGGGCGTGAACTGGGCCGATCCCCGCGACAACTTCGCCGACGACCCGGTCGTGCTGTCCGGCCTGTCGACGTCCGACAGCTACGACCAGACGTACGCCAAGGCGAGCCGGATCATCTCGGGGTTCCGCGCGAACCTCGGCGCCAACACCGTCCGGCTACCGATCAACCCGTACACGGTCAACGGCCCCTACTGGAAGTCGTACCGCGGGGTCATCGACGCGGCTTCGAACAAGGGCTTCAAGATCATCCTCTCCTACTGGGAGGGTACGGGCCCCCGCAAGGACGGCTACATCGACGACCCCGCCACCTTCTGGCCCATGTGGAACACCGTGGTCGACGCGTACAAGGGCGACAAGCAGGTCTACTTCGAGCCGATGAACGAGCCCCACGGCTACACCGACACCGAATGGGCCGACATCGCCGCGAAGTGGCTGTCCACCTACCCCTCGGTCCCGCGCAACCGGGTGTTCGTCAGCGGCGCCGGCTACAACGACCACGTCACCTCGGTCTGCGCCGACCCGCGTCTGGACGGCACGTACCTGTCGCTGCACCACTACGGGTTCTGGAAGAGCTACGCCACCTACGACGAGTGGGTGGCCGACCTCAAGGTGCGCATAGGCGACTGCGCCAACCGGACCGTCGCCGACGAGTTCGGCGCCCCGATGACCACCGGCCTCAACTACAACAAGCCGGCTCCGTCCGACAACTTCATCAACTACGTCCAGGCCGTCACGGACACCTTCCGCGAGCTCAAGATGGGCTCCGTCTACTGGCCCGGCCTGCGTACCGACGACACCTACACCCTGCAGACCCTGACCGGCGACCCCGCCCGGCCCTCGCTGGCCACCACCAACCAGTCCGGCGCCGACCGGCTCGCCTGGGGCTGGGGACGCGGTAAGCCCGTCCGGCCCTGACGCGGTCTTCGGCGCGCCCGACGGTGGCCGGCCGTCCCTCGGCCGGCCACCGCCCATCGGATCCCCGACGCGCCTTCAGCAGCAAGCAATCACGTCGCCCGCCACGTTGGCCGTCGTGCCGGGCAGCCCGGTGAGCCAGGCGCCCTGCACCGGACCGGCCGCCGTACCGGCGGCCGCGTCGGCTGCCGTCGACGGCGAGGCGGCGGCGGGAACGACCGCTGCGCTCAGGGCCAGGATGCTTCCCGCGACAGTCGCGGCGATCTTTGCTGTGATGCTCATGGATGTCTCCCCCTCTATCAAGGGTTGTTCGGGGCTTCGGCATCCAGGGTGCCGAGCGCGACCGCACCTGGCCTTGTCGGTCCGCGCAGAGATGTTGACGATTCGCGCACGTCTTTGACGCGCACCTCTTTGACACGCGCACCTGAGGCGCCACATGTCGCGGCGCCTCAGGCGGGCCGTAGCCGCAAGGACGAGCGGGCGTCAGCCCACCAGGTGGTAGTTGCCCGCGACCACCAGGAAGAGCACCGCGGCCAGCGCCACCGCGCTGTAGTGGATCCGGGCCGCCCAGCCCCACCAGCGGCGCCACCAGGCGATCACGGTGCACACCAGCACCGCGGCCGTGGTGGCCAGCGCCGCCTTCACCAGGACCGGGACCAGCTTGAGCATGGGCGAGTCGCCGAGGAAGACCGTTTGGTTGAGCGAGTTGGGGTCGGCGACCAGGAGGGCGAAGCAGGCGGTGGCCACGGTGAGGAGGACGCCGGTGGTCCAGGCGAGCAGGCGGGCCAGTTGGGCGCCTGCCGGGGCGGCGGTGGCGGAGCCTCGGCGGCGGCCGATGAGGGCGCCGATGGTCCAGGCGGTGACGGACAGCAGCAGCACGCCGAGGGAGCCGATCAGGAGCTGCTGATGCAGGACCGGGGACTCGTACCAGGGCAGCCGCTCGTACGCGACGGTCGGGTCGGAGGCGAGGAAGAGCTTGCCGTCCTTGAAGGCGAGCCGTTCCTGGCCGTCCTTCTCCTGGAAGAGGCCGTCGCCGATGCGCACCCAGTGCTGCTTGGTGACGCCCGGGTCGCGGCTGAGCGGGCCGGTGGTGGTGAGGGTGGCGTCCGGTCCCGCGGTGACCTGGACCGAGCTGGTCAGCGCGGCGGCGCGGGTGAGGTCGGAGTGGCTGGTGCGGGTGGAGCGGTAGAAGCCGGTGAACTTGCCGGTTTCGCCCATCCGGGCGGTGGCTGCGCGGCGCGGGGTGCCGAAGGTGTGGTCGGCGACCTGGTTGACGAGTTCCTGGCCGGCCCAGGAGGCGCTGCCGTCCTTGCCGTCGCCGTTGTACGCGACGTACACGCCGGTGTCCCGGTCGGGCAGCAGCGCGAGGTTGTCGTGGAAGCCGGGGATGTCGCCGTCCTTCACCAGCATGCGGTGGCCGTCCCGATCACGCTGCTCGAGGATGTAGCCGATTCCGGGCAGCCTCGGGTCGTTGCCGAACTGGCGGTGCTGCATGGCCCGGGTCAGCCGCTCGCCGAGCACCCGGTGGCCGTCGAGGCTGCCGCCCGCGAGCTGGGCGAGCATCAGCCGCCCCATGTCGGTGGCGGTGGTGACGGCCGCGGCGCCGGTCGGGGTCCAGGCGCCGTACTGGCCCTCGGCGGGCACCTGCCGCTTGCCGTCGGGGCGGTAGCCGCCGGCCCGTTCGGCAGCGATGGCGGCGGGGTGCGGCTGGGCGAAGGAGGTGCGGGTCATGCCGAGCGGCTGGAGGATGTGGCGGCCCACGTACGCGTCGAAGCGCTCGCCCGAGGTCAGTTCGACCAGGTAGCCGGCCAGCGCCACGCCGTAGTTGTCGTAGCTGGACACCTTGCCCGGCGGGCGCACCCGCTTGGGCTGGTGTTCGGCCAGGCTGTCGCGGAGCCGTTCGGCGTCCTCGGGGTGGGCGGTGGCGCGGCCGATGATGCTGTTGTCGAACCCGGCGGTGTGCATCAGCAGGTCCCGTACGGTGACGGGCCGCCCCGGATAGCTGTCCTTGATGGTGAAGCCGGCCTTATGGCCGGTGAGATACCGGTTGACGTCGGCCCGCAGGTCCAGCTTCTTCCGCTCGACCTGCTGAAGCACCGCCATGGCGGTGAACACCTTGGCGTCCGAGCCCATGAAGAACCCCGTACGGCGGGCGTCCACCCGGGTGTTGCGGTCGATGTCGGCCACCCCGTACCCCTTGGCCAGCACCTGCCGTCCGCCGGAGACCACGACCACCGCGGCGCCGGGGATCCGGTACTCGTCCAGCTGCTTCTTGACGAGGTCGTCGACCAGGTCCTCAAGGCCGCGTGACTGCCGCGGGGAGCCGGACGGCGTGGCGGAGGCCGAGGCGGCCGTCGCCAGCACGGTCATGAGGACGGCGAGCAGCAGGGACACCGCCGCGGTAGCGCTGCGTCGAGTACTCATTTACCGGCTCCTTCGCTCACAGAGGGCTTGCGTCGCAAACCACAAGTCAACTCAAGGAGCGCGGGGAGGCCGATGGCCCTGTGTGGCGTCTTATGGGGGACCTGACTACACCCTCCGAAACGCCACCCGAGTCCAGTGCCCCCAAGGGCTCGCCACGGGCAGACTGAATGGCACACAGCGGCGGAAGGGCCGTCCCGAGGAGGGGGTTACGAAATGAGCATCATGATGGACGAGAGGACCGACGGACGACAGGTCGGCGGCAGCGGCCCCTGGCCCGTCCGTGGAGTGCGCGCCATGGGCCGCGGGCTGGCGCTGGCCGCCCTCGCCCCGTGGGAGGTGGTGCTCTTCTGCCTGGTGGTGACCGCCATCTCGCTGCTGGGTGTCGGCCTCGGGGTGCTCCTGGTGCCCGCCCTGGCGGTGGCCCTGCGGGGGACCACGGCGATCACCCGGCGGCTGGCCGGTCAGTGGTCGGGGGTCGAGATCGAGGACCCGTACCGGCCGCAGCCAGCTCCCGAGCCGGGCTTCAAGGGCTTAATGCAGCGCAACCAGTGGGTGCTGACCGACCCTGCGACCTGGCGGGACCTGGCCTGGACCCTGGTCAACCCGGTGGTCGGCCTGGTGATCGTGCTGCTGCCGCTGACGCTGGTCGGCTATGGCGTCTTCGGCCTGATCATGCCGCTGATCTGGGAGGACATCGCCGACGCGGGTGGCAACAACTGGTACGCGATGATCAAGGTGACCAGTGACGGCTCGGCCCTGATGGCCGCCGCCCTCGGCGTCCCGATCGTGCTGGCCGGTCTGGCCGCGGGCCCGCATCTGCTCCGGGTGCACGCCCAGTTCGCCAAGTCGCTGCTCGCCCCCACCGAGATGTCCCGCCAGGTGCGCCACCTCACCGAGACCCGCAGCGACGCCGTCAACAGCTCGGCCGCCGAGCTGCGCCGTATCGAGCGCGATCTGCACGACGGCGCCCAGGCCCGGCTGGTCGCGATGGGCATGAACCTGGGCGTGGCCGAGCGGCTGCTCGCCAAGGACCCGGAGGCGGCCCGCGCCATCCTCGCCGACACCCGCCAGGCCTCCGCCGCCGCCCTCAACGAGCTGCGCGACCTGGTCCGCGGCATCCACCCGCCGGTGCTCGCCGACCGCGGCCTGGCCGACGCCGTCCGCGCCCTGGGCATGGACAGCCCCCTGGAGGTCGACGTCAACGCCGAGTTGCCGGGCCGCCCCGAGGCCCCCGTCGAGTCCGCCATGTACTTCGCGATCTCCGAGGCCCTGACCAACGCCGCCAAGCACGGCGAGGCCCAGCGGGTCACGGTCGACCTCTGGTACGAGACGGGCCGGCTGCGCGGCCAGGTCACCGACGACGGGATCGGCGGCGCGGACCCCTCCCGTGGCACGGGACTGCGCGGGATGGAGCGTCGGCTTGCTACTTTCGACGGTGTCCTTGCCGTGACCAGCCCCCAGGGCGGTCCGACGACACTGACCATGGAGCTGCCGTGCGTGTTGTCCTCGCCGAAGACCTCTTCCTTCTGAGGGACGGGTTAGTCAGGCTTCTGGAGGCATACGACTTCGAAATCGTCGCCGCTGTGGACACCGGCCCCGATCTCCTGCAGGCCCTCGTCGAGAAACGTCCGGATGTGGCAGTCGTCGATGTACGACTCCCCCCGACGTTCACCGACGAGGGCCTGCAGGCCGCTTTGGAGGCCCGCCGCCAGATCCCCGGCCTCCCGGTGCTGGTCCTGTCTCAATATGTGGAGCAGCTGTACGCCAAGGAGCTGCTGGCCGACGGCACCGGCGGCATCGGATATCTGCTCAAGGACCGGGTGTTCGACCCGGACGAGTTCGTCGACGCGGTCCGCCGGGTGGCCGCCGGGGGCACGGCCATGGACCCCGACGTCATCGCCCGCCTCTTCGCCAGCACCACGTCCTCCGCCGCCGACCCCCTGGCTCGGCTGACCGCCCGGGAGCGCGAAGTCCTCAGCATCATGGCCGAGGGCCGGTCCAACGCCGCGATCGCCGAGCGGCTGGTCATCACCGAACGGGCCGTCATCAAGCACACATCCAATATCTTCGCCAAGCTGGACCTGCCGGTCTCGGACGACGACAACCGGCGGGTCCTCGCCGTTCTGGCGTATATGAAGTGACGCCGACGCACTACAGAAGTAGCGCGCTCACCGACGGCCGCACAGCCGCCGTGCCGTCGGTGCTGCGCAGCGCGACCGCGGCGGCGTAGCCGGGCGGGGCGGGTACGTCGGCGAGGGACCAGCCGGGCGGGGTGGCGGAGTCGGGCGGGGCGAGGTGGTCGGCGAGGCCGACGTGGTGGGTGCGCAGACCGCCGGGCAGGCCGGTGCCGATGCCCTTGAGGTACGCCTCCTTCCGCACCCAGCAGCTGAGGAACGCCTCCTCGTGCAGCGCCTCGGGCAGCGCCTCGATCGCCGTCCGCTCATCGGCGTGGAGCTGCCGGATCAGGCCGGCCAGCACTTTGCCGCCCCGGCGCGCGTTCCTGGCCTCGATGTCGGCGCCTACGGGCGCGTCGGCGAAGGCGTACATCGCGGCGTCCTCGGCGTGCGACAGCGAGAACCGCAGCCCGGGCTCGCCCGCCACGGCGGGGCGGCCGTGCGGCTTGTCGCAGTCCGGCATGCCGCACAGCTCGCGGATCAGCTCGACCTCGGCGGGGTCGATGCCGAGATACGCGCCGAGCAGGACGCGCAGGCCCACATGGGAGGCGACATAGCGCTCCCGCAAGGTGTCGTCCCGGAACCTGGCGGCCCGCTCGCTCTCGCGGGCGTCCAGCTTCCCGGCGCGCGCGGCGGCGGCAGCGGCGGACGGCGGGATCCGCAGCAGCCATACGGCCACCTCGGCGCCGGAGGGCCGGTCCCCGGGGCCGGGCAGGGCGCGGACCGGGCCCCATCCGTTCGTCCCGTCTGCTGTGCCGTCCGCCGTGTCGACGGCGGGATCCGCCGGACTGCTGTACGACACGATTCCGCTCCCCCCGCAGCGCTGAGCCTGATTCAACATCCTTGCCCCGGGGCGGCGTTGCCGCACGGGCGACCCCCGGTGACTTAGGACACGTTCCCCTACCGACTGGTATGGTCACCCGTCCGCACCACTACGATCAAGCACAGACCGTGCACTTTCCGTAATGGGGGTTTGCGACATGGCGACCGGATTCTCGGCGAAGGCGGCCTCGGCGCTGGCCCTCCCGGTGGCTCCGCTGTACGGCGCCTTCCTCTCGTACTTCATCTACCACCCGCCCCGCAGGCCGTACCACAAGAAGCCCGCGGACCTGGGGCTGACCAGCACCGACGTCACCGTGCCGCTGGGCGGCGGAGGGCGTCGGCTGCATGTGTGGCTGTGCGCGGGCGACCCGGACCGGGTGGTGGTGCTCGGGCACGGCCTGGGCCTGAGCAAGTCCGCGAGCCTCGCGCACGCCAAGATGCTCCACGAGGCGGGCTATACGGTCGCCATGTTCGACCACCGCAACCACGGCAAGAGCAGCGCGGACCGGGCCTGCTGGGGCATGAGCGACCGGCACACCGACGATGTGGTCGCGGTGGTCAAGCATGTGCGCGGCATGGCGGAGTACGCCTCGGCGCGGATCGCGGTCTACGGCTTCTCCATCTCCGCCTTCCCCTCCTTCTACATGCTCAGGCGGGACGGGGAGCGCCCGGTCGACGCGGTCGTCTTCGACAGCGGCCCGGCGCTGGAATTGCGGCCGCTGTTCCGTAACTTCCTCGCGGCCGACGGGCTGCCGATCCCCGGCCCGCTACGGAAGGGGCCGTCCCGGAAGGCCCTGGAGAAGGTCGCCTCGACGGCGGCGGTGGCGATGCTGCGGGTGCAGTGGCCGCCCGCGGCCACGGGGGCGTACGAGAGCACGCCGATGCTCTTTCTGGCCGGCGAGAGCGACACGATGATTCCGGCGGACGGGGTACGGGCGCTGGCGGAGCGGTATCCGCTGGCGGAGGTGCACACGCTGCCGGACACCGAGCATCTGCAGGGCGTCAAGACCCATCCGGAGGTCTACGCGGAGACGGTCCTGGGGTTCCTGGGGCGCACGATGAAGCGGTGAAGAGGCGATGCCCGCTCGGGCACGACTCAGGCCGGATCGACGCCGGTTCGGGCACGGGAAATTGGCCTCCCCCGCCCCCGTTACGCGGGGGAGACCAAGTTCACCGGTGATGCCAACGGTGCGGAATCACCGCCTCCATGGTCTGTCACGTGGGCTTCGCGCCCCAGACCCATGGCACGAAGATGCCATACGAATTGCCGGGCCCCCGCATCCGGCGTAACCGGTGAGACGGGGGTAACCGGTGAGACGGGGGCCCGGTGAGCTCTGAAACGGTCAGAGGTTCGGGGACAGGTGGCTCGCTGTCAGCCCTCAGTCCTTGATTTCGCAGATGACGGCGCCGGAGGTGATGGAGGCGCCGACCTCGGCGGCGAGGCCCTTGATGGTGCCGGCGCGGTGGGCGTTCAGCGGCTGTTCCATCTTCATGGCTTCCAGGACCACGACCAGATCGCCCTCGGCGACCTGGTCGCCCTCGGCCACGGCGACCTTGACGATGGTGCCCTGCATCGGCGAGGCCAACGCGTCACCCGAGGCGGACGACCCCGACTTCTTCACGGCCTTGCGCTTGGGCTTCTTCGACCCGCCCCCGCCCCCGTCCCCCGCGGCAGGTGCGGCAGCCGCGCCCAGGAACGCGGGGAGGGAAACCTCCAGCCGCTTCCCGCCGACTTCGACCACCACGGTCTCGCGTGGGGCGGTTTCCTCCGCCTCCTCCGTACCCGTGGGGGTGTAGGGGGTGATGGTGTTGGTGAATTCGGTTTCGATCCAGCGGGTGTGGATGGTGAAGGGGTCGCTGGTGAAGGCGGGGTCGGT
>NZ_JBSFMM010000178.1:0-23319 GCF_053599555.1 Streptomyces sp. NPDC000941 | reverse complement strand
CTTCTACGCGCGGGCTTCCCTCGTCGCTGCGCGGCTCCTCAGTCCAGCCCGCGCAGCGCCCCGAGACACGCTCACATGGCGGCCTCGCCCGCCACCACCAGCTCCCCCGGCAGATGCTCCAGGATCTCCGCCCGCGCCTCCCCGGGCAGCCCCGGGTCCGTCACCAGCGCGTCCACCTCGTCCAGCGAGGCGAAGGAACTCAGGCCCACCGTGCCCCACTTGGTGTGGTCGGCGACCACCACCACCCGCCGCGCCGAGCGGACGAAGTGCCGGTTGGTCTCCGCCTCCGCCAGGTTCGGGGTGGACAGACCGGCCTCCACCGATATCCCGTGCACCCCCAGGAACAGCACATCGAAGTGGAGCGAGCGGACCGCGGCGTCCGCGACCGGACCCACCAGCGTGTCCGAGGGGGTGCGCACCCCGCCCGTGAGCACCACCGTCGCCGCCCCGGGGCGCGGCCCCGCCCCGCCGCCCGCGGCCGACCGCTGCGCGTTGTAGAAGACGTCCGCCACCCGCACCGAGTTCGTCACCACGGTCAGATCCGGCACATCAAGCAACTGCTGCGCCAGCGCGAACGCCGTGGTCCCGCCCGCCAGCGCGATGGCGGTGCCGGGCGCGGCCATCGCCGCGGCGGCCTTCGCGATGTCCTCCTTGGCGCTCAGCTCAAGGCCCGACTTGGCCTCGAACCCCGGCTCGTACGTGCTCGCCTCGGCGACCGGCACCGCGCCGCCGTGCACCTTCTCCACCATGCCCAGCCGGGCCAGGGCGTCCAGATCGCGACGGACCGTCATATCCGACACGTTCAACTTGCGGGTCAGTTCGTTGACCCGCACCCCGCCGCGCCGTCTCACCTCGTCGAGGATCAGGGCACGCCGCTGCTCGGCGAGGAGATTCTGGTTGTCGCTCACCGCGGCCCGTCCCTTCTCGTTTCTCTGCATCCCTCAGCCGTTAACCGCTCGCGGGCACATCTTCGCATGCCGCGGGGACACACGATCGTCTCCGAACCCCGGGATTACGATTTCGCCACGCTCGGCGCGGCCGCGTCGGACGCCCGCGCCGAGGGCACGATCCTGGACGGAACGACCACACCGGGATCGGGGGACACGGTGGCACAGGTGATGCGTACGAGTACCGAAGCGGCGGCGGAAGTGGGCGGAGAGCCCCCGCCCGACCTGGAGTTACTGGTCCACGGCGTCGGCGGGACCACCCCGCAGGAAATGCTCACCGACCCGCGGACCGTGCTGGTCACCGGCGACAAGACCGCGGGGATCTACCGGCGCATCGAGGACGCCGACGCCGAGGACCGCCCGCAGGACTACCGCGAATCGCCGGTCCGCGAGGCCTACTGCTGGTCCAACCTCACCTCCGGCAACGGCGCCCGCGCGCTGTGGCTGCTCCTGCTGCCCTTCATGGTCGCCAACCTCGCCCACTGGATGCGGCCCGCCGCCGACCGGCGCGAGCGCACCGTGCGCGCCTACGGCCTCCTGGTGCGGCTGATCGCGCTGAGCCTGACCGTCCTGCTGCTCGCCGGGGCCTGCGAGGTGGCGCTCGACCTGGTGGCCTGGCAGTGCGCCGGCTCCCAGTCCTGCGGCGGCGACAGGTCCTGGCTCGGCTTCATGTCGCCCCGGGATCACGGCTGGTGGAGCCAGCCCGGCCGCCGCCTCGCCCTGGCCGCGCTCGTGCCCACCGCGCTCGGCGGGCTGCTGTGGTACCTGTCCAACCGCACCTGGAGCGCGTACGAGTCACAGCCCCCGCTGCGCCGGCCGGTGGACGAGTCCGACCCCGCCGCGGGCAACCGCGCCGCGCTGTGTCTGCCGGGCTTCTGGTACGGCCGCAGGATCGTCGCCCGGCTGCGCGCCGCGCACACCGCCGCGTGCTTCCTGACCGTCGCCGCGGGCCTCACCATGGCCACCGCCGCCCATGACCGCGAGCCGGGCGGCAGTGCCCTCCTCGACGCCATCGGATGGCTGCTGCTCGCCCTGCTCGTCGCGGGCGGCGTGCTCGTGGTGTACGTGGTCTGCCGCCGGGGCCGCAGCGAGACCAAACTCGACGACGAGCTGGACCGGGTCACCACCACCGCCCTGCCCGGCGCCGCCCTCGGCCTGCTCGCCCTGGCCATGCTGTACGCGGGCTGGTCCCGGCCCGGCTGGACCTCCCAGGGGCGGCTGCCAGGCGACGCGGCCTTCGGCGTCCTCGCGCTCATCCAGGGCACCCTGGTCGTCGCCCTGGCCGGCTGTGCCCTGGCGCTGCACCGCGCGGCGCCCGCCGGGCGCACCCCGTTGCGCGGTCTGGCCGGTCCGGCCGTGGCGATGCTGGCCTGCGGGCTCGGCGCGGTGCTCTGCGGCGGCGTCGCCCAGCGCGTCGCCGACTGGCTGGACGGCGACGCCACGCCCGGTATGGACAGCGGCGCCCCGATGGACGGGCCGCCGGTCCTGCTGTCCTGGCAGGCCGCGGTCATCCCCACCGTGCTGCTCGTGGTGGTGCTGGTGGCCCTGTTCTTCGCCGTCCGGGTGTGGCGGGTGCGGCGCCGGCTGGTGCGTACCGTGCCCGACGGCTACCCGGGGGAGCGGCCCGACGCCGTACGCACCCGCAAGATCGCGGGGGTGATCGCCCGCGCCGGGCTCACCGACTCCGCCCCGGGCATCGTCGGCCCCGTCGCCCTGGCCACCCTGCTCCTCGGCGCGGCCGCGGTCGTCGGGGCCTGGGCCAGCCACCAGGTGCCGGGACGGGCCGCCGACGGCGCGCCCCCGGTGATCGAGGCCGCCGCCCAGACCGCGCAGGCGCTCGGTTCCTGGCTGATGGGCCTGGCGTTCCTGCTGCTCGTCACCTGGGCCCGGCGCGCCTACCGCAGCCCCTCCGCCCGCCGCACCATCGGCATCCTGTGGGACGTGGGCACCTTCTGGCCGCGCGCCGCCCACCCCTTCGCGCCCCCCTGCTACGCCGAGCGGGCCGTCCCCGACCTGACCTGGCGGATGGAGACCTGGACCCGACGCCACGGCGGCCGACTGGTGATCTCCGGCCACTCCCAGGGCAGCGTGCTGGCCGCCGCCGCGGTCTGGCAGGTCGACCGGCGCACCCGCGGCCGGGTCGCGCTGCTGACCTACGGCTCACCCCTGGAGCGGCTGTACGGGCGCTGGTTCCCCGCCTACTTCGGCACGGCCGAGCTGTACTCCCTGCACGACGAGGTGCGCTGCTGGCGCAATCTGTGGCGGTACACCGACCCCATAGGCGGCCCCATCCGGCTGCCGGACGGCACCGGGCCCGAGGTGGACCACGATGGGCTCAAGGACCCGCTCGCCTACGGCCGTACCGCCGACCACCCGCTGCCCGCCCCGATCCTCGGCCACGCGGACTACCAGGCCGACCCCGCCTTCGACCGGGAGCGGGCCGGGCTGCTGGCCCGCCTCCCGGAACAGCACCCGCCGTCTCACAAGAGCCGCGGCCCGGCATC
Organism: Streptomyces sp. NPDC000941; assembly: GCF_053599555.1. Taxonomy (NCBI): domain Bacteria; kingdom Bacillati; phylum Actinomycetota; class Actinomycetes; order Kitasatosporales; family Streptomycetaceae; genus Streptomyces; species Streptomyces sp. NPDC000941. Next base: position 19,868 of record NZ_JBSFMM010000178.1, on the reverse strand, counting down.
TCACAAGAGCTCGGGCCCGCCGTCTCACAAGAGCTCCGGCAGGTCCTCCGGGTAGAGCAGCGTGAGGTCGTCCGTGCTCGGGTCGGTCAGCTGCGCCACCCGGCCCGCGTGCCGCTCGACCATGGCCTCGAAGGTCTGGCGGGCGGTGCGGCCGTTGCCGAACGCCGGGCCCTTGGGGATCGCCGTGAAGTACTTCAGCAGCGCCTCGACCGCACCCTCGCCGATCCGGTACTCGTGTTCCTCCGCCTGCTGCTCCACGATCCGCAGCAACTCCTCAGGGGCGTAGTCCCCGAAGGTGATGGTGCGCGAGAAGCGGGACGCCACGCCCGGGTTGACGGACAGGAAGCGCTGCATCTCCTCGGTGTAGCCGGCCACGATGACCACCACCGCTTCCCGGTGGTCCTCCATCAGCTTCACCAGGGTGTCGATCGCCTCACGGCCGAAGTCCCGGCCGGAGTCCTCCGGCGACAGCGCGTACGCCTCGTCGATGAACAGCACACCGCCGCGCGCCCGGTCGAACGCCTCCTGGGTGCGGATCGCCGTCGAGCCGATGTGCTCGCCGACCAGGTCCACCCGGGAGACCTCCACCAGATGGCCGCGCTCCAGCACCCCGAGCGAGGCCAGGATCTCCCCGTACAGCCGGGCCACCGTCGTCTTGCCGGTGCCGGGGGAGCCGGTGAAGACCAGATGGCGGCGCGCCGACGCGGCCTTGAGCCCCGCCTCCTGCCGACGCCGGCCCACCTCGATCATGTCGGTGAGGGCGCGCACCTCGCGCTTGACGCTCTCCAGGCCCACCAGCGTGTCCAGTTCGCCCAGGACGGCCTTGGACGGGCGCACCTCCACCGCGGGGGCGGCGGGCGCGGCCGGAGCGGCGGCGCTCGCGGCGGTACGCTGCGCCGGAATGCTCCCCAGCAGCCCGCCCGTCGACGTGGCGGTCTCCACCGCGGGCGTCCCGGCCGTCAGAGCGGCCGACCGCGCGGCGGGTGTGGCCGCGCTCTCGTCGCTCGTGCAGTCCTCCACGATCGGACCGGCCTCGGAGAACTCGTAACCGCCGCGCGAGCACCGCTCGGTGCGGCACCGGGTCAAGGTGGACCGGCAGCCGTCGATGATGTGGAAGCCGTAGCCGCTGCTGCCGGTCACCCGGCAGTTGTGGAACGTGCCGCGGCCCTCGGCCGACACATAGAAACCGGCCTCGGTGGGGGAGGTGACCGTGGTGCGCTCGACCCTGGGGTCGGCGCCTTTGGTGACGATCACGCCGGTCGAGGCCCCGTCGATGGTGCAGCCCGCCAGCGTGCCGCCGCTGCCGTGGTCACGGAACCAGGCGCCCGTCGCCGCATCGCGGATCCGGCAGTCGTCCAGCTGCGCGGTCGCCCCGTCGCTCACCGACACCGCGGTGTTGCGCACCTGCGACAGATCGCTGTCGACGACGTCCACGCGCGAGCCCCGGTCGAGTACGAACAGCGCGTCCGGTACGTCGTGCACCCGGCACGAGTCGAGGACCGCCGTCGCCCCGTCGCTCACCCACACCGCGGGATAGTCGCCCGTACTCTCGTGCAGCTCGCACTGGTTGGCGTCCACACGCGTGCCCGGGTCCCACACCGACAGGCCGTTGCGCCCGAACCGGCGCACCTTCGAACGGGTCAGGGTCAGCACCGACCGGGACCGCAGATCGATCGCGTTCTCCGGGACGTCGTGGATATCGCAGTCCGCGAGGGTCAGCACCGCGTCCGTGTCGAGGTTGATGCCGTCGCCGGTCGTACGGTGCACCCGGCAGTCGGTCAACGACCCCGTGGCGCGCCCCGAGACCTGCACACCGGCGCCCTTGACCTCGTAGATCTCACAGCCGACCGCCTCCAGCGCACTGCCGTCGCCGGTCAGCGACAGCCCCGCGCCCGAGGCGTGGTGCACCCGGAAGCGCTCGAGCCGCGGATGCCCGCCGCCGCGCACATCGACGCCCGACTGGCCCGCCGCCACCACCTCACAGTCCTCGAACACCCCACCGGCCCCGTCGAGCACACTGACTCCCACGCCCGCCGGATTGTCCACGGTGCAGCGCCGCACGGTGGGCCGGGCGCTGCCGCGCACCTCGATCCCCACCGCCGAGCGCGTCGCCACCCGCACATCCGAGACCTCCGGGGCGCCCTCCTCGACGAGCAGCGCGGGCGAGGCCGAATCCTGGCCCTCGATATGCAGATCCTGGATCACCGCGGACGCGCGTATGGTCAGGGCGACGCCGTCGGCCGGGGCGATCCGTACCGAGCCGCGCCCCGAACCCTCGGGGCCGCGCAGGGTGACGGCCCGGCCCACCACCAGATTCTCGCGGTAGGTGCCGGGGGAGATGGAGAGCACATCACCGTCCCCCGCGGCCTCCAGGGCTGCCGAGAGGGAGGCGTACTCTCCTGTGCGCCGCCGCCACCGCGACGTTCCGCTGTGCGTCACCTGGACGACCGAGCCCTGTGCCATGGTGCTGCTGTGCCCCCACCTCGTGCGTATGCCGGCTGCGTGCGACTTTGCCACTGTGCTGTGAAGGCCCAACCGTAGCGTGCGTGGCGGGCGGTGTGTTGACGCGGCCGTGGCCGGAACGCTTCGCTCCGGTCCCGCGCCTCAGCGCGGTCCGACGAGGTGGCGCACGGCCGTCAACTGCCGGCACCCGCCCGGCCCCAGTCCTGGCCGGCCCGCTCCCACTCGACGTCCCACTGGGCGTAACGCCGACGCATCAGCCGCCATACGACCAGCCGCCGGGCGCTCTCGAACAGCCCCGCCGAGGCCGCTCCCGCCGCCAGCCCGGCCAGCACGGCATGGGTGGCGGCGGTCGCCTCGTCCAGCGGGCGGCCCGTCGGCCGGCCCTGTCCGTCGGTCCAGAGCCGGAACCGCTCGCCCGGGTCGGCCCCCGGGTGGGTGCCGAGCGCCCCGGAGTGCCTGCTGCCGTCCGGCCCGGTCCACTTGGCGAACACCCGGCGGTGCGCATCACGCGCCGAGGCGGTCTCCGGGTCGGAGTCGATACGGGGGTGCGGCAGGACCTTCACCACGGTCGCCGTGACCAACTGACGATGCGCCCGCTGCTCACGTACGGCCTCCTGGAGCGCCCCGTTCGTGACGGAGCCCGCCACCCAGCCGACCGCGGGGGCCACGAGGACGATGAGCAACACGGCGAGCAGCGCCGCCCACGCCTCGGCGAGGTCCGTTCCACGGCGCAGCGGGTTGCGCCGCCAGCGCCACAGTCCGCGGATCGTACGCATGCTCACGCACCCCCTTCCCCATTCGTGGATACCGCATGCCGGGCCGGAAATACGTGGATTAGTCGAAGAGAGAGCAATATCACGAGGTCGGGCCCTCCGTCGCGTAAGGTCGGCCGGATGCCAGGGGTACCCGCCACACCAGCCGCGTACCCCCCGCCTCGGGCGCCTCGATGTGCAGCATGCCGTCGTGGAGTTGGGCCCTGGAGCGCATGTTGACCAGGCCGCCGCTGGGCGCGCTGCCGCCCATGCCCACCCCGTCGTCCGTGACGGTCAAGACGACCTCCGCCCCGGCACCCAGCCGTACGTCCACCCGCCGCGCCTGTGCGTGCCGGGCGGTGTTGCTCAGCGCCTCGGCGAGCACCGCCAGCACCTGATCGGCCACCTCGTCCGGCACATCCGTGTCCACCGGCCCGTCCACCACCAGCGACGGGGTGAAGCCGAGCACATCGGACGCCGACCGGATGGCCTTGACCAGACGCCAGCGCAGACCGGTGGCCTCGGCATCGCCGTCCCCAACCACCCGCAGCGCGAAGATCGTGGAGCGGATGATCTTGATGGTCTCGTCCAGATCGTCCACCGCCCGCCCCACCCGCTCCGCCGCCTCGGGGTGCTTGATCAGCCGACCCGCGCTCTGCAGCGTCAGGCCCGTCGCGAACAGCCGCTGGATCGCCAGGTCATGCAGATCGCGCGCGATCCGGTCGCGGTCGTGGCGCAGCGCCAGCCGCTCCGACTCGGCGCGGTGCCGGGCCAGTTCCAGCGCCAGCGCCGCCTGCGCCGCGAACCCGGAGAGCAGCGCCACCTCGTTGTCGTCGAACGGCGGCCGCCCGGCGAGCCGGCACAGCCGCAGCGCCCCCGAAGTCCGCTCGCCCGCGACCAGCGGTACGGCCACCAGCGGGCCGAACTCCCCCTCCCGGGCCGGGATCGGCCAAGCCCGCGGATCGTTCCGCATGTCGCCGCTGACCGCGGGCCGGCCGGTACGCGCGGCCAAACCGGCCAGCGACCCGTCCGACGGCACCACCTGCCCGCCCAGCCGCTCCGCGTCATGGCCCTCGGCCACCTCCACCAGCAGGCTGTCCGTCCCCTCGGCCGGCAGCAGCACCGCCGCCGAATCGGCCAGGGACACCTGGAGGGCGAGGCGGGCGATCAGGCTCAGTGCCTCGCCCGAGGGGGCGCCGGCCAGCAGCGTCCGGGTGATCACCCCCGACGCCTCCAGCCACTGCTCGCGGCGCCTGCTCTCGTGATACAGCCGGGCGTTGTCGATGGCCACGCCCGCGGCGACCGACAAGGTGGTCAGCACCGCCTCGTCCTCCGGGTCGAAGCCCGCGCCGCCGCGCTTCTCGGTCAGATACAGAATCCCGAAGACCTCGTCGCGGATCCGGATCGGAACCCCCAGGAACGACCGCATGGGCGGATGGTGATCCGGAAAGCCCTGACTGGACGGGTGCGCGGCCAGATCGGTCAGCCGCAGCGGCTGCGGACGGCGGATCAGCTCGCCGAGCAGCCCATGGCCGCAGGGCAGCGGCCCTATGCGCCGTGCCAGCTCCTCGGATATGCCCACCGGCAGAAACTGCGACAGCCGGTGCTGGTCGACCACGCCCAGCGCACCGTACTCCGCGTCGGCCAGCACCACCGCGGCCTCCACGATCCGCCGCAGCACCTGCTCCAGATCCAGCTCGCGGCCGACGCTGAGCACCGCCTCGAGCAGGTTGTGCGTACGGCCCTGCGTGGCGCGCGCCGTGTCCAGCCGCGCCTGTAACTCGTGGAGGAGCTGATCCAGACTCAGTTGGGGCAGTGCCGGATGGCGCCCCTGATCCGCAGTGCCCGACACCTGGCCTCCGTCGTGCCCGTCAGCCGCTTGACGGCAGCCTAGCCGTGCCGAGGCCCTTCAGGGGCGCGAGTGCCCAAGTCGTCCGAGTGTCCGAGTCATCCGGGTGCCCGAGTCGTACGGGTGCTCAAACCGCCCGAGTGCTCAAGCCGCTCGCCGTGTTCAGCTCTGCGGGACCACCGCCACCGGGCACTGCGCATGGTGCAGCATCGCGTGATTCACCAGGCCGAGCTGCATACCGAAGTGGCCGTGCCGCCGCCGCGCCCCCACCACCAGCAGGTCGGAGTGCGCCGATGCGTCCAGCAGCGCCTTGCGGGGCGATGCCTCGACCACCCGGTGCGCCACCGGTACGGGCGGCAGCGCCGCCGCCGAGGCGCCGCCAAGCGCCTCGTCGAGCAGTTCGCCGGCGCGCCGCGCCCGGTCCTCGGGGCTCCCGTGCTCCCCGGCCGCCTCGGCGGCCGCGAAACGCCAGGCGTGCACCGCCTCCAGCTCGCAGCCGCGCAGCCGCGCCTCGCGGAGCGCGAAGGCGTTCGCGGCCACGCCCGCGCCCGCGGCGTATTCGGGTCCGCTGGGGCGCTCGCGCTCGGCGATGCCCACCGTCACCCGGTTCAGCCGGCCCTGCACATTCTCCGGGCGGCCGCGGACCACCACCACCGGACAGTGCGCGCGGGCCGCGATGCCAAGACCCACCGAACCCAGCAGCAGGGATGCGAACTCCCCGCGCCCCCGCGAACCCACGACCACCGCGTCCGCGCTCTGCCCGGCGCGCAGCAGGGCCGTCACCGCGTCGTCGGGCGCCACGTCGGTCATCACCTTGAGCGCCGAGGCGCGCCGCCCCGCCCGCTCGGCGGCCATGGCCAGCACGGCCTCGCTGTGGACCCGCTCGGCCGGGCGGTCCGGCGAGGTCGTGGGGATGTAGCCCTCGTAGCGCTCCCACAGGGACGCGTGGACGATGCGCAGCGGCAGCCCGCGCCGTGCGGCCATGCCGGCCGCCCAGTCCAGTGCGTCGAAGGCGGCGTCCGAACCGTCCACCCCCACCACGACGGGTAGCTCCACCGCGCCCACCGCCTCTCATGTCCGCACATGGATGTGTTCCTTCCCATTGTCCTGCCGGGAGGCGACCGGGGGAGTAGGGACCGGTCAGCGCGCGTGGCGGGCCGATGAGGACAAGAGGCCGGGTGAGCTCGGGCGCGCGGGCGGCACGGCCGGGTGAGCTCGGGCGCGCGGGTGAGTACGGGTGGCCGGCGGAGCAGTTCAGCGCAGCCGCATGGCGAGCGTCACCACGGCCCCCACCGCGCCCGCGCTGACCGCGAGCCGGTCGGTGACCAGGCGGGTCAGCCACAGCCCCCGTCCGCTGGTCGCGCCGTCCAGGCCCGGCAGGATCCGGGGGATGACGTCCTCGGAGAAGCCGGGGCCGGAGTCGCTGATCCGGCACTCCAGCTCGTTGCCGACCCGCCGCAGCAGCAGGGCCCCCTGCCCGCCCGCGTGCTCCACCGCGTTGGTGGCGACCGCGTCCACGGCCAGGACGAAGTCGCCCCGGCGCGTCTCGGCCAGCCCGGCCCAGGCCGCGCACTCCTCGACCTGCACGCGCAGCAGCGGCAGCTCGCGTGCGGTGAAGCGGCGCTGCAGCAGACGCTCGGCGGCTTGATCGGCTGGATCGGCGGACCACAGGCGGGGTTGCGCCGGCACCGGTGCCTCCCGTTGACGAGTGCGAGCGACAGCAGGGTCGATGAAGGAGCCGAGGATACGGGCCATGGGCCGCCCGCGCACGCCAAGACCGGCGATGACGACTCGGGCGCCATTTGTGACCGGAAGTGGACGTGCGGCGCCCGCAACCTACTCGGTCGCGTACCGCTTTCTATCGGCTGCCGCTGCCCGGTAATCCGCTCAAGCCCCGCTCAGCCCGCGCTGCCCGCTCAACCCGGCCAGCTCCACTGCGCCACCTCCGGCAGATCCACGCCGTGCCGCCGGATCCAGTCGTGGTGCCGATGGCGCATGTCCTCCATGGCCTGGCGCAGCCCGGCGGCGCGCACCGCGAGTCCAGGCACCCGGTCCAGCACGTCCATGACCAGCCGATAGCGGTCGAGGTCATTGCGTACGACCATGTCGAAGGGCGTGGTCGTGGTGCCCATCTCCTTGTAGCCGCGCACATGGAGCCGCGGATGGACGGCCCGCCGGTAGGTGAGCCGGTGGATCAGCCACGGATAGCCGTGGTACGCGAAGATCACCGGCCGGTCGCGGGTGAACACCGCGTCGAACTCGCGGTCCGTCAGCCCGTGCGGATGCTCCTCACGCGGCATCAGCTTGGTCATGTCGACGATGTTCACGACCCGGACGGCCGGCTCCGGCAGCCGCGTACGCAGGATCGACGCCGCGGCCAGCACCTCCTGGGTCGGCACGTCACCCGCGCAGGCGAGGACCACCGCCGGCTCGTCGCCCGGCCGCTCCGTCCCCGCCCACTCCCAGATACCGAGGCCGCGCGCGCAGTGGTCACGGGCCTGCTCCAGGCCGAGCCAGTCGAAACAGGGCTGCTTGCCCGCCACCACCACATTGACCACGTCCCGGGTGCGCAGCACATGATCGGCGACGCACAGCAGGGTGTTGGTGTCCGGCGGGAGGTACACGCGCACCGTGTACGGGTCCTTGTTGAGGACGTGGTCGACGAACCCGGGGTTCTGATGGGAGAAACCATTGTGGTCCTGCCGCCACACATGTGAGGTCAGTAGGTAGTTCAGGGCGGCGATCGGGGCCCGCCAGGGGATCGTACGGGCGGTCTGGACCCACTTGACGTGTTGGGCGGCCATGCTCGCGACGATGTCGGTGAACGCCTCGTACGAGGAGAACAGACCGTGCCGCCCGGTCAGCAGGTACCCCTCGAGCCAGCCCTGGCACAGATGTTCGGACAGCACCTCCATGACCCGGCCGTGCGGCCCCAGGTGCTCATCCGTCTCCACCGTCTCGGCCTGCCACGCCTTGTCCGTCACCGCGTACACGTCCTGCAGCCGGTTGGACGCCGTCTCGTCCGGCCCGACCAGCCGGAAGTCGCGGCGCTCGGACGTGTCGGCCATCACCTGGCGCAGCAGCCCGCCGAGCACCCGCGTCGGCTCGTGCAGCCGGGTGCCGGGCTTGTCCACGGCGACGGCATGCCCGGCCAGATCGGGCAGCGGCAGCTCGCGCAGCAGCCGGCCGCCGTTGGCGTGCGGATTGGCGCCGAGCCTGCGGTCGCCCGCCGGTACGCAGTCCAGGACCTCCGGGCGCGGGCGGCCGTCGGCGGCGAAGAGCTCGTCCGGCCGGTACGAGCGCAGCCACCGCTCCAGCTGCCGCAGCCGCCCCGGATCCTCCCGGACCCCGGCGAGCGGCACCTGATGGGCGCGCCAGGTGCCCTCCACGGGCACCCCGTCCACCTCGGCCGGGCCGGTCCAGCCCTTGGGCGTACGCAGCACGATCAACGGCCAGTGCGGCCGCTTCCGCGCCCCGTCACCCTCGCGCGCGGCCCGCTGGAAGGCGGCGATCCGGTCCAGCGCGAGATCGAGCGCCGCCGCCATGTCGTGGTGCGCCTGCGCCGGGTCCTCGCCCGCGGTGGCGGTGACGTACAGCGGCTCGTGGCCGTAGCCGCGCAGCAGCTCGTCCAGCTCGCCTTCGGGCAGCCGGGCCAGTACGGCCGGATTGGCGATCTTGTAGCCGTTCAGCTGCAGCACCGGCAGCACGGCGCCGTCGTACACCGGATCCAGGAACTTGTTCGAATGCCAGGACGTGGCCAGCGGCCCGGTCTCGGCCTCCCCGTCGCCGATCACACAGGTGACCACCAGGTCGGGGTTGTCCAGCGCCGCGCCATAGGCGTGCGCGAGGGAGTAGCCGAGCTCGCCGCCCTCGTGGAACGAGCCGGGCACCTGCGGCGAGGCATGGCTGGGCACCCCGCCGGGCGTGGAGAACTGGCGGAAGAGCCGGGCCATCCCGGCGAGGTCCCGCCCCACGTCCGGACACAGCTCCCCGTACGTGCCGTCCAGCCAGGCCCCGGCGAACACGGCCGGCCCGCCGTGGCCCGGGCCCCAGACGCACACCGCGTCCAGGTCACGTGCCGAGATCACCCGGTTCATATGCGTGTAGACGAGGTTCAGCCCGGGACAGGTGCCCCAGTGGCCCAGCAGCCGCGGTTTGATGTGCTCGGGGCGCAGCGGCTCCGCCAGCAGCGGATTGCCGGTCAGATAGATCTGGCCCGCCGCCAGATAGTTCAGCGCCCGCCAGTGGGCGTCCAGGCTGTGCAGCTCGCGGTCGGTGAGCGTGGCTTGCGGTCCCATGCGTGACTCCGTGAGAGACGGCGGCCTCAGGACCCATGTACGACCATGCCACAAGCCGGGCACGGCCGCCCTTCGGCCGACCCTCACCCACCCGCCCCGAAGGGCGCGCAGGGGCGGGAGACGGCACAGTGAGGACATGAAGGGACTACTCAGCCCGCTCAAGACGGAACACCGCGATCGGCTGATGGCGCTCGCCCGCGAAGTTGCCTTCCCCGCGGGCAGCCGCATCTTCGAGGAGGGGCGCAAGGCCGACCGCTTCTGGATCATCCGCACCGGCTCGGTCACCCTCGATCTGCACGTCCCCGGCCGGCGCGCCGCCGTGATCGAGACACTCGGCCCCGGCGAGCTGATCGGCTGGTCCTGGCTCTTCCCGCCGGACACCTGGCACCTGGGCGCGGAGGCGCTCAGCCCGGTGCGCGCACACGAATTCGACGCGGAGGCGGTACGCCGGCTGTGCGACGAGGACACCGAACTCGGCTACGCGCTCGCCCTCGCCTGTGCCCAGGTGATCGGACGCCGGCTCCAGTCCGCCCGCACCCGCCTGCTGGACCTGTACGGGCCGTACGCGGGCGGCATATCGCCGTGAACGTATTCAGGGACCCGGGCGCCGGGGCGCACCCGCGACCTGCGAAGCTGATCGCATGAACACCCGTCATTTCACCTCCGGTTCGGCCGCTGTACTGGCCGCCGTCCTCCTCCTGTCGGCCTGCGGGATGGGGACGAGCTCCACCGGGGATTCCGGGGGCTCCGGGGGCGGCTCCTCGAAATCGGGCGGCGGCAACGGAGTGATCAGCAGCTACGCCCCGGCCGAGCGCAAGCAGCTGCGGGAGATCTCCGGCAAGACCCTCGAGGGCAAGCCGCTGGACCTCGCGGACTACAAGGGGCATGTCGTGGTGGTCAACCTCTGGGGCTCGAACTGCGGGCCGTGCCGGGCCGAGGCGCCCAATCTGGTGAAGGTGGCCAAGGAGACCGAGGCCGAGGGCGTACGGTTCGTCGGCATCAACACCCGGGACCCGAGCCGGGAGGCGGCCATCAGGTTCGAGGAGGAGTACGGCGTCTCGTACCCCAGCCTCTACGACCAGATGGGACGGATCGTGCTCAAGCTCCCCCGGGGCAGTGTCAATCCGCAGGCCATCCCCTCGACCATCTTCCTCGACAGCAGCGGACGGCTCGCCGCCCGGGCGCTGGTGCCGCTCAGCGAGCGCGATCTGCGCAAGGCGCTGCGGCCGCTCATCGCGGAGCAGAAGAAGGCTTGAGACGGCGCCGCGGCCAGATGTTCGGGCGGCCGGGGGCCGAACGGCCCCTTACCCCGCGCCGCGACGGGACGGAAAGCTGGGCGGCGGATCACGACCGGCGCGCCCCGCGCGCCACGAAGGGAGAGGCAGTGGCACAGGCGGCCGACCCCGCGAGGCCCGCGACACACATCGGGGTCTTTCTGCTCGACGACCACGAGGTGGTGCGCCGCGGACTGCGCGATCTGCTCGACGCGGAACCCGACCTGTGCGTGGTGGGGGAGGCGGCCAACGCGCGCGAGGCCATCGCCCGCGCCCCCGCCGTACGGCCCCGGGTCGCGGTGCTCGACGTACGGCTCGGCTCCTCGGCCGAGGGCGGCGACCACGAGGGGATCGAGGTGTGCCGCGAACTGCGGGCCCGGCTCCCCGACTTGGCCTGTCTGATGCTCACCTCCTTCGACGACGACGAAGCGCTCTTCGACGCCATCATGGCGGGGGCGGCGGGGTATGTGCTCAAGCAGATCAACGGCTCCGACCTGGTGTCGGCCGTACGCACCGTGGCCGGCGGCCGGTCCATGCTCGACCCGGGCGCGACCGCGCGGGTGATGGCCCGGCTGCGTGGGCCGCAGCCCAGCGGGCCGGTGGAGCTGGAGCGGCTGTCGCCGCGCGAGCGGGAGATCCTGGAGCTCATCGGTGAAGGGCTGACCAACCGCCAGATCGCCGAGCGGCTGTTCCTCGCCGAGAAGACGGTCAAGAACCGCATCTCGACGATCTTGTCCAAGCTGGGCGTGGGACGACGCATTCAGGCCGCGGTCATCGCCGAGCGGATCAGGGACCGGCGCGCGGCCGAGTGATGTCTGACGTTTGCGTGGGGCGCGAGGCCGGACTCCCCTTCCGGTCTCGCGCCCCACGCGCGCACGGGGGCACGCCCGTCCGTGTGGCTCCTCACCGCAGTGGAGTGGGAGCCAGGCACGCCCCGGTGGCGAGGGTGGTTCCCAGGCACTGGTGATCAGCATCGCGGGCCGTGCACCCACCGGGAAGGGGCCGAACGGCCCTGATGGCCGGGCCGGACGGGGCCATCGGCTACTCGAGGATCTCGACCCGGTCGCCCAACCGCAGTGTCCCCGCGCCGCGCCCTTCCCCCAAGAGCCCGACGGCCGAGGGAAGTTCGGGAAGTTCGGGGAGCTCGGGGAACTCCGGGACGAGGTTCTGCCCGAAGAGGAGCTGATCGCCGGCGCGCCGGTGGCGGGCCAGCGTACGCAGCGGCTCCTTGCCGCGCTCGGCGGTCTCCTGGTCGGTGGTGGTGATCACACACCGGGCACAGGGCTTGGTGACCCGGAAGACGACCTCGCCGATCCGTATCCGCTGCCAGTCGTCCTCGGCCCAGGGAGCGGTGCCCTCGACCACCACATTCGGCCGGAAGCGGTTCATCGGCAGCGGCCCCTCGTCAGGGTGATCCCCTTGAGCGATGAGCGAGTTGAGCGCGTCCAGCGACGCGGTGGTGGTCAGCAGCAGCGGAAACTCGTCCGCGAGGCTCACGGTCTCGCCCCCGCGAGCGAAATCCGGAGCCAGCGGCCTGCGGCGGGCCGGATCGTCCAGATGGACCAGACGGACCGGAGAGCCCAGAAAACCACTGAACCACTCGTCGGCCGCCGCGCCCGCCGACACAACCTCGACGGCCTCTTTGTGCAGCCACACGGTCGACACCGGCGCGGCGTCCCCCGGCTCGGGCACGGCGACGGTCAGCGGCTCATGGCCGGCAGCGCTGAGCCGGATGCCGCCACCGGGCAGCGGCTCGGCGGAAACCAGCGCCATCCGGGCCTGTTGGCGCTGCGTCACATACCGTCCGCCGGGCTCGACGACCATCCACCGCCGGTCTCCCGCAAGCCCCCACGGCTCGACGACCGCATCGAGGGGAGCGCCCCCCGCGGCCGACTTGACGGGGTACACGTGGATAGCGCTCAGTGCTGGATTGACCATGCCGACAATCTTGCCAGCCGGGTCCGACAGCGTCGTGTCAAACCCACCCCACGGTTCCCGGCCGGCCCGGCCCCCACCTGGGGCCGGGCCCCGCCGCGCGGGGCGGCTCAGTAACCGGCCCCCGGCTGCTGCGGTCGGCCCTGGTACTGCTGACGGCCGTAGGGGTCCTCGTACGGCGACGGCGCGGGCGCCGCCGGCCGGGGTGCGGCGGGGCGCGGCATGGCCGGACGCATCGCCTCGTAGCCGTTGGGCGCCGCCGGACGCTGCTGCTGCGGGGGCTGCTGCTGCCCCGGGTAGCCGCGCGGACCCGTCGCCTGCGGCGGGATGTACGGCGAGGGCGCCTGCTGCAGCCCGCCGGGCTGCGGCTGCCCACCACCCGTCTGGTATCCCTGCGAGGGGTTGTACTGCGAGGAGGAAGGCGCGGCCGGCAGCGCGGGCAGCGCGGAGGGCAACGCCGGGAGGTGGCTGCCGGTGTCGTACGGCGGGGCCACTCGGATGGGCGCGATCTGCGGTGTCCCCCGCTCGGCGACGAGACTGTCGTAGATGGGGGTGTCCGGGAAGGACGACGAGGAGTAGTAGCCGCTGCCGTAGCTACCGCGGGGGGAGGTCATAGCCCATAAGTTAAGCCCACGATGTGCCGATTGGGGAGTCCGGTAAGAGGGTTGTTTTACCGGCTGGGAGCGGTCGGCGTTCCCCAATCCGAGCGAATCTGGCAAAAACGGTCGGCAGGGTACGTTGAGATCCTGTAAAGAGCTCGTTTTCGACGGGTTACCGATCGCGGTCCGATGATCGTGTGTCTGTGGCCGAAATGAACAGATCAGAAAGGCAGGGGGACAGCATGGCGATGCGCAAAGGCAGCAATGTTCCGGTTCCGGCGTCGGCGGTGCGGGTCGAACTGGGCTGGCGCACCGGCCCGGGGGCGCCGGACGTCGACGCCTCGGCGCTGCTGCTGGTATCCGGAAAGGTCCGTTCCGACGCGGACTTCGTCTTCTACAACCAGCCGGCACACTCCTCGGGCGCCGTACGCCACGAAGGCAAGCGAACCGCCGGTGACACCGTGACCGACACCCTTTCGGTGGACTTCGGCCGGGTGGAGCCCGCCATCGAGACGGTCGTGCTCGCCGCGTCCTCGGACGGCGGCAGCTTCGGCCGGGTCCCGGGCCTGTACATCCGGGTGCTGGACGCCTCGGGCGGCGCGGAGCTCGCCCGGTTCGACAGCGAGGACGCCACCGTCGAGACCGCGTTTGTGCTCGGCGAGCTCTACCGGAGGCAGGGCGCGTGGAAGTTCCGCGCCGTCGGCCAGGGCTACGGCAGCGGACTCGCGGGCCTCGCCACGGACTTCGGCATCAGCGTCGACGAGCCCCAGCACGCCCCCGGCCCCGCCTCCGTCCCCGCCCCGGCCGCCGCCCCCGCGCCCGTACAGCCGTCCGCGCCCCTTCCGCCCCCGCCGCCCACGGCGCCCGCCGCGCCGCTTCAGCCGCCGACCGCGCCCGCGTACCCGCCCGCCGCGCCGCCGGCCCCCGGGTACCCGGCTCCCGCTTCCGCCCCGGTGAGCCTGTCCAAGGTCACCCTGACCAAGGAGGCCCCATCCGTCTCGCTCACCAAGCAGGGCGGTACCTCCGGCGCCATGCGGGTGAACCTCAACTGGCAGGTGCGCAAACAGTTCCAGGGCTGGGCCCAGAAGCTCGGCAAGGCCATCGCCATGCACGGGGACCTCGACCTCGACCTCGGCGCGCTGTTCGAGCTCGCCGACGGCAGCAAGGGCGTGGTGCAGGCGCTCGGCAACTCCTTCGGCTCGCTGCACCAGCCGCCATTCATCCAGCTCGACGCCGACGACCGCACCGGCGCCCGGGACTCCGGCGAGAACCTCACCATCAACCTCGACCAGAAGAACGCGTTCCGCCGCATCCTCGTCTTCGTCACGGTCTACGAGGGCGCCCGCAGCTTCGCCAACCTCAACGCCACGGTTACCCTGCAGCCGCAGCACGGCGCGCCCATCGACTTCTCGCTCGACGAGTGCACCGTCCCCTCCCCGGTCTGTGCCCTCGCGCTGATCACCAACAACGGCGGTGACCTCATCGTCCAGCGCGAGGCCCGCTATCTGGTGCCCGAACGCGGCGTCAGCCCCCAGCGCACCCTCGACTACGCCTACGGCTGGGGCATGAACTGGACACCCGGCCGTAAGTGAGGCGGGCCATCAGGGCGCGGCGTCGCCGGGGCGGGCGTAGGTACGCCCCTTCCACGCGGCGCCGCGCCCCTGATAGTGCCGGACCGCCGAATCCACGGTCATCAGCAGATACAGCAGCGCCGTCAGCGGCAGCAGCGGCGCCAGCCACAGCGTCTGCCGGTAGTAGCGCAGCATGGGGACGTACGTCGCCGCCATCAGCGCCCAGGCGGCGGCCCCCGCCGCCCACAGCGCCGGCCGGCCCGCCGGCAGCCCCGCGCACAGCGCCACCGGGGGTACCAGGTACACCAGCGCGAGCCCCGCCACCGTGGCCACCAGCAGCAGCGGATTGTGCCGCAGCTGCGCATAGGCGCTGCGCGAGACCATCCGCCACAGCTCGCCCAGCCGCGGATACGGCCGTACGCTGTCCACCTGGTCCGCGAGCCCCAGCCAGATCCTCCCGCCGCTTCGCTTCACCGCCCGGGCCAGCGCCACATCGTCGATGACCGCGTGCCGGACCACATCCGGGACCCCGGCCCGCTCGGCCGCCTCCCGCCGCAGCAGCACACACCCGCCCGCGGCCGCCGCCGTCCGCGCCCCCGCCCGGTTGACCCAACGGAACGGGTAGAGCTGCGCGAAGAAGTACACAAACGCCGGGACGATCAACCGCTCCCACGCCGTCGCCACCCGCAGCCGCGCCATCTGCGACACCAGATCGAGCCCGGAGCCGCGCGCCGCCCGCACCAACTCGCGCAGGGAGTCCGGTTCATGCGCGATATCCGCGTCGGTCAGCAGCAGATACTCCGTGTCCGGGCGGGCCTCGGCGAGCGTCATGCCGTGGCGCACCGCCCAGAGCTTGCCCGTCCAGCCCGGCGGCGGCTCACCGGGCGAGTCCACGGTCAGCGGCAGCCCGCCGTGCTCATCGGCGAGTTCGCGGGCCAGCTTGCCCGTGCCGTCCGTACTGCCGTCGTCGACGAGGAAGATCTCGGCCGGCCCCGGATAGTCCTGCGCCAGCAACGACGGCAGGCTCACCGGGAGGACGGCGGCCTCGTCCCGGGCGGGGACGACGACGGCGACCGGCGGCCAGCACTCCTCGGTGGCGAGGTCCGCCGGGGCCTCGCCGGGGACGATGGACTCACCGCCGGGGTTCGCGCGCGCACCGCCGAGGTCCAGCAGCGCACCGGGGTCCACCCGTGTACCGCCGCGGGGCAGCCGGACGTCCGTACGCCAGAAGAAGCCCTGGCCCAGCAGCAGCCACCCCCACACGACAAGTGACCCCACGGCGATCCACGTCAGCGCGTCCACCGTGGCAGTCTGCCCGACCAGGAGCCCGGTCGCCGGGCGCATCGGGGCGATCCATTAAAGTGACCGGGTGAAGATCGCGCTCATGGACTCCGGAATCGGCCTGCTCCCGGCAGCGGCTGCGGTGCATCGGCTCCGGCCGGACGCCGATCTCGTTCTCTCCTCGGACCCCGGCAGCATGCCCTGGGGCCCGCGCACCCCCGAAGACGTCACCCAGCGCGCGCTGGCCTGCGTCCGCGCCGCCGCCGAGCACGGCCCCGACGCGCTGATCGTCGCCTGCAACACCGCGTCCGTACACGCCCTGCCCGCGCTGCGGGCCGAGCTGGAGCCCGGGCTGCCGGTCATCGGGACCGTACCCGCGATCAAGCCCGCGGCGGCGGGCGGCGGACCCGTCGCGATCTGGGCCACCCCCGCCACCACGGGCAGCCCCTACCAGCGCCGACTCATCAGCGACTTCGCGGACGGCGTCACCGTGACGGAGGTGGCCTGCCCGGGGCTCGCCGAGGCCGTACAGCGGGCCGACTCGGCGGCGATCGACGCCGCGGTGGCCGACGCCGCGGCCCGCACCCCGCGCGACATCCGGGCCCTCGTCCTGGGCTGCACCCACTACGAGCTGGTCGCCGACCGCATCCGGGCCGCCGTCCAGCCGGCCGACGCCCCGCCGATCGCCCTGCACGCCTCCGCCGGGGCCGTCGTCGCCCAGGCCCTGCGCCGGATCGGCGCCACGCCCACCCCCTCGGGCGAGGCGGCACAGGCGGGCCCGTCGGCGCTCGCGGACCTTTCCCAGCTTCCCCAGGGACGGCTCACCGTGCTCCTCAGCGGCCGCGAGGCCGCGATGCCCGAGGCCGCCCTGGCGTACGCGGAGGGGCGTCTGCTGGCGGCCGAACCCCTGGCGCGGGGCTGACGCGTCTGGCGCGGGGCCGACGCGCGCGGCCCAGGACTGGGCTCGCCCGGACACCTTTCATGCTCCCTACCACAGTCCTCTGCCGGGGTAGCGGAACGTGGGTACCCTGCCAACTATGAGGCACCACGGCGAGGACGACGAGCGCGACAGGCCGGCCGGGGCCGGGAGGCCCCCTGAGATCTGGACCGGGCGGGCACACAACCGCGCCCAGTGGCTGCTTGCCGCCGGGGGCGCCGCCTGCGTGGCGCTCGGCATCGACCTGGCCGTCGCCTCTCCCTGGACCTCGGGTCTGGCCCCGCTCCTCATGGCCGTGATCGGTTGCCTCGCGGCCGGACTGCTGATGCTCTTCGGCACCCTGGCCTTCGTTCACGTGGCAGTGCGGGTCGACGAAGAGGCCCTGGAGGTGCGCTGCGGCCACATTGGACTGCCCCGGCGCCGTATCCCGCTCGACGATGTGGTCCACGCGGACTTCGCACCCCGGGTCACCCCGTTCCAGTGGGGCGGCTGGGGCTACCGATGGCGCCCGGACAAGGGCACCGCGGTGATCGTCCGCCGCGGCGAGGGCCTGGTGGTCCGGCTCGGCGACGGCCGGATCTTCACCGTCACGGTGGACAACGCCGAGACTGCGGTACGCGTGATCCGCGACCGCCTGCGCGGCGTCGCGGCCGGGGCCTCGCAGGCCTAGATTCCGTCCGAGGTCACCGGCTATACATGATCCTGATAACGGCCCGGAAGGTACGTCCTTCCGGGCCGTTCCCCCGTTCGGCCCCGTTCCTTCAGCACGTCCAGATATGAGAGAGGTCGGCAGATGAGCGCACTGACACCAGAAGCCCTGCTCGCGGATTACCTGGCCCTGGCGGACGACAGCTGTGTCGCCGTGCTGCCGCACGTGCTGCGCATTACGGTCGAACTCGGCATCGCCGATGTCATAGCGGCGGACACCAGGACTGTCGAGGACATAGCCACCGCCACGGACGCGGACGTCGAATCCCTCTACCGCCTGCTGCGTGCCCTGGTGTCGGTGGGCGTGCTCGTGGAGGACCCGTCCCGCTCATTCCGGCTGACCGAGACCGGACACCGCCTCCGCACGGATGCCCCGAACAGCGTCCACGAATCCGTCCTCAACGCCGACTCCCAGCGGGCCTGGCTCCGCGGTATCGACAGCATCCGCAGCGGGCGCTCGGTCTTCGACAGCGTCCACGGCGGGGACTTCTTCACACACAAGAATTCCGACGGCGACGCCGATCGCGCTTTCCTGCGCCGGATGCGGGAGCGCACCGGGCGGCTGTACGGGCAGTTCTCCGCGACGCCCGACTGGCGGCAGTCGGACGTCGTCATGGACATCGGGGGCGGCGACGGCTTTATGCTGGAGCGCGTCCTGCGCGAAGCCGATCATGTCCGGGGAATTCTCTTCGATCGGCCGTCGGTCGTCGACATGGTCAAGGATTCCGAGCACATCCGGTCGCTCGGAGAGCGCTGCCAGCTCGAAAAGGGCGACTTCTTTGAATCGCTGCCTTCAGGGGCCGACACCCATATGCTGTGCAGTGTGCTGCACGACTGGACGGATAGCCAAGTGGTCGCCATTCTGCGCAACAGCAGGAAGGCGCTGCGGGACGGCGGGCGGCTACTGATCGTGGAGATGCTGGTGCCGGAGAACCAGGAATGGCACCCCAGCCGATGGAGCGACATCGGGATGATGGTGCTCACCGGCGGCCGCGAACGCACGGCAGCGGAATTCGAGACCTTGCTGAGCGATTCCGGATTCAGTCTTTCGAGCGTGACCCCGATTTCCGGCTCTTACTTCTCGGTTCTGGAAGCGAAATAGAAGGTTTTGGGTAGCCGCTGATGTTGCGCCTTTCGGCGTGATTCGATGGGCCTGGTGGCGTGGCGTAGCGCGTACGTCATGCCGCCAGACCCATCTGTGTCGACTGTGCCTTGATCGACTATTGTTCCGGGAGCTCCCTCAGGGCTGCGGCCAGCGTCCGGCCGATCTCGGCGAGTGGACCGGGCTGCATCATGTTGACGTGCTCACATGGAACCGCGTGTTCGTGCACGTGCCCCGTGATATACGGGGCCCACGCTCGGGTAGCGGCCACCGGCATATGGTTGTCGACGCCTGCGGTGAAGAACAGCACATCGCCAGAGAACTTTTCCAGCGTGGCGGAGCGCCCGAGCGCCCGGTTGTTACCGACCGCGACGGCCAGTGCGGATATTTCGTCCTCGCTGAGAGCGATGCCTCCCGTCATCTCACCCATGTGCTGCCTGGCGTAGTCGCGGAGGAGAGCGGAGAGATCCGCCGCATCGGCATCCTCCGAGATTGTGTATCCGGCGCCCTCCGCCAACGCGTATATAAGGTCCTCTTCTTTTTCCGGGCCCGATGGAAGAACCCCGTCGTTTGGATAGGCGTCAAGCATGGTCAGCAGGCTGACGACTTCTCCCTGACTCTGTAGCAGTACCGCCGCAGCATGGGCGACCAGCCCTCCGAAGGACCAGCCGAGCAGCCGATAGGGGCCGACGGGCTGAACAGAACGCATCAGCTCCGCATAGTCCCGCGCCATTTCCTCCAGGGAGGTCGGCAGCGGCTCCTTCCCCATCAGGCCGCGCGACTGGAGCCCGTAAATGGGGACTTCTTCTGGGATGTGCCGCAGCAGACCGGCGTAACACCAGCTGAGCCCTGATACCGGATGTACGCAGAACAGCGGTGGCTCTTTGCCGCTCGCACGGATGGGGAGGAGTGGATCGAACGGATCCTGGCTCGCCCCGTCTTCGATGCGTTCGGCGAGGCCGGCGACGGTGGGGGCTTCGAAGAGGGCGCGGATGGTGAGTTCGACGCCCAGGGCGGTGCGTATGCGGCTGATCAGGCGGGTGGCGAGGAGGGAGTGCCCGCCGAGGGTGAAGAAGTTGTCGTCGATTCCGACGTGGGT
>NZ_JBSFMM010000177.1:0-23577 GCF_053599555.1 Streptomyces sp. NPDC000941 | reverse complement strand
GCCGACTACGCGAGGCTCGGCCCCCGGGCGCTGGCCCGCGCCAGGGCGAGCTGGCCGCGGGCCGCCTCCCGCTGGCCGAGCCTCGCGTAGTCGGCCGCGAGGTTGAGGTGGAGGCTGGGGTAGAAGGCGCGCACCTTTGTGGCGGCGGGGCGGCCGTCCGCGCCGACGATCCGGTCGGCCGCGGCGAGCGCCAGCAGGTCCCACATCAGCTCGTCGGCCGGGTCGTCCTGGGTGTCGGCGATGTAGTGGGCGAGGGCGCAGCGGTGGAAGGGGTCACCGCCGGCCCCGCCGTCGTGGACTTCCCGCCACAGCTCGGCCAGCCGGTTGCGCGCCTCCTCCCGGTCGCCGCCGCGGTGCAGTATGACGGCCTGCCCGATCCTGGTCGGCACCGCGTCGTCCTCGGACGCCCTGCGCCGTGCTCCCGCCATCGAGGCCTCCCGCTGTGCCGACACTCCTTCGAAACTAGCCGCAGCCGACGGCGATCCGGAGCAGCGCGCTCACGCACTCAGCCCGACGGGGCGTAGCGCTGGGCCAGTTCGGTGATGGTGCGCGCGACCGCCTCGCGCAGCTCGGGCGGACCGAGTACGTCGGCCTCCGCGCCCAGCCACAGCACGTCGTGGGTGGCGACGGGCAGCGACTCCACGGGCAGCACCACCCGCGCCCGGCCGTCCGCGTCGGGCGGGCCCGCGGCCGCGACGGCGGCCTCTCCGGCCGCGCCGAACTTCATCGGGAGCAGCCGCAGTCCGCGCGGGGTGAGCAGCAGTTCCGCCTCGCCCTGGAAGCGCATCTCCTCCAGCCGCCGGGACGACTCCGCCCAGTGGGCGGCCAGGTCGAACCCGGTGGGGCGCTCGAAGGTCTCGTCCAGGACCTCGGCGTTCAGGATCCGCGACACGCGGTAGGTGCGCACCCTCTCCGCGCCGCTCTCCGTACTCTCCGCGCTCTCCGTACTCTCCGCGCGCGCCACCAGGTACCAGATGCCGCCCTTGAGGACGAGGCCCAGCGGATGGAGCTTCCGCCGCACCTCACCGCGCCAGCGGCGGTAGTCCACGCGCAGCGCCCGCGGCCGCCACACCGCCTCGGCGACCGCGCCGAGGTGGGGCACCTCCTCGGTGTCGCGGAACCAGCCGGGCGCGTCCAAGTGGAAGCGCTCCTGGATGCGGCGGGACCGCTCCCCCAGCTCCGCCGGGAGCGCGGCCCGCAGCTTGAGCTGGGCGGTGGCCAGGTCGGCGCCGAGGCCCAGCTCGGTGGCCGGGCCCGGCATCCCGGCCAGGAAGAGGGAGTCGGCCTCGTCGCCGGTGAGCCCGGTCAGCCGGGTGCGGTAGCCGTCGAGCAGCCGGTAGCCGCCGGCCGGGCCGCGGTCGGCGTAGACCGGGATGCCGGACGCGCCGAGCGCGTCGATGTCGCGGTAGACCGTGCGGACCGAGACCTCCAGCTCTTCGGCGAGCTCAGGCGCGGTCATCCGCCCCCGGTTCTGCAGCAGCAGGAGCAGTGAGAGGAGACGGTCGGCGCGCATGGCTCCCATTGTGCCGCCGTACCTGACAAAAGATGTCAGGTACGGCGGGCAACGTACTCCTCGGCCCGCGCGGCACGGATCACGCGGAGCCCCCAGAACCATCGGAAGGACACCGCATGACCACGCACGCCACCGGCACGTTCACCTTCGCCAACTGGGACGAGGCCACCGTCGGCGAGGCCGGTGACGGCCCGAAGCTGGCCCGCGCCACGGTCACCAACAGCTTCTCGGGAACCCTGGAAGCGGAGCGCACCACCTGTGAGTACGCGATCACCTACTTCACCGAGAAGACCGGCGTCTGCACCGGCTACGAGCTGGTGACCGGCACCCTCGGCGGGCGCACCGGCAGCTTCGTCTTCGTACAGCACGGCACCTTCGGCGAGGACGGCAAGATCCACTGCTCGCTTGAGGTGGTGCCCGGCTCGGGCACCGGCGAGCTGGCGGGGCTCACCGGCAAGGGCGGCTTCGTGGCCGTGACCGGTGAGTGCACCGTGCCGTACAGCTTCGAGTACGACCTGGGCTGACGGACGTCACCCGGCCTGGGCGCCCAGGTTCGGGATCCGCCAGTCGACGGGCGCGTGCCCCTGGGCCTTGATCGCCTCGTCGATCTGGGTGAAGGGGCGGGAGCCGAAGAACTTCTTCGCCGACAGCGGCGAGGGGTGCGCGCCCTTGACCACGGCGTGCCGCTCCTCGTCGATCAGCGGCAGCTTCTTCTGCGCGTAGTTCCCCCACAGCACGAAGACGGCCGGGTCGGGGCGGGAGGCCACGGCGCGGATCACCGCGTCAGTGAACTTCTCCCACCCCTTGCTCTTGTGGGAGTTGGCCTCGCCGGCCCGGACCGTCAGCACCGCGTTGAGCAGCAGCACGCCCTGCCGGGCCCACGGCATCAGATAGCCGTTGTCCGGGATCGGGTGGCCGAGCTCCGCCTGCATCTCCTTGTAGATGTTCCGCAGCGACGGCGGGGTCTTGACGCCGGGGCGCACCGAGAAGCACAGCCCGTGCCCCTGGCCCTCGCCGTGGTACGGGTCCTGCCCGAGGATCAACACCTTCACCTGGTCGTACGGGGTGGCCTCCAGGGCCGCGAAGACCTCCTCACGCGGTGGGTAGACGGGACCCTTGGCCCGCTCCTCCTCGACGAACTCGGTGAGCTCCTTGAAGTAGGGCTTGTCCAGCTCCTCGCCGAGGACGCCGCGCCAGGACGCGGGCAGCATGTCGGTCACGTCAACAACCTCCGGTGTTCGTTCTCTTGACGTGCCCCAGAACCTACCGGCGACCACCGACAATCGCTCAGGCGGCATCCAGCTTCGCCCGCAGCTCGGGAGCGAGCTCCAGGTCGACGGCGCCAAGCGCCTCCTCCAGCTGGGCCACGGAGCTCACCCCGAGCACCGGGATCACCGGCTTGTGCGCCCCCATGAGCCAGGCGAGCACCACCTGGTTCGGGGTCGCGCCGGTCTCCTTCGCCACCTCGCGCAGCGCGCTCAGCCGCCGCTCGGTGCCCGGGTGGTCGTACTGCTCCAGGATGCGCTTGTCGTCGCGGGTGTACGCGCCGTGGATCAGCGAACCGTACGCCAGCAGCGTCATGTCCTCCTGGGTGCCGATGTACTCCACGAGGTCGATGCCCGCGAAGCCCTGGGTGCCGAAGTCGGCACCGGGCCGCGGCTGGAGGTAGGTGTAGCGCTGCTGGACGCAGTTGTAGCGGGCCAGACCGCGGTCGGCGGCGTACTGCCGGGCCGCCGACACCGCCCAGGAGGCGTGGTTGCTGCACCCCAGGACGGAGACGCTGCCCTGGGCGACGAGCTCGGCGAACGCGCCGACGGTCTCCTCCATCGGCACCGTGCGGTCCTCGATATGCGCGTAGTACAGGTCGACGCGGTCGGTGCCAAGACGCCGCAGGCTGTCCTCGATGCCGCCACGTACGGTGTCGGCGGCCAGCCCCTGCCAGTTGGCGGGCCACTCGCCGCCCCGCGCGGGGTCGGGCCGGGCGCCGACCTTGGTGGCGACCACGGTGTGCTCCCGCCGGCCGCGGCTGCGCATCCAGCGGCCGAGCAGTTCCTCGCTCTCGTTCCCGGTGCCGCCCGGCGCCCAGATCGAGTAGTTGTTGGCGGTGTCGACGAAGGTCCCGCCCGCCTCGGTGAAGCGGTCGAGGACGGCGAAGGACGTCTCCTCGTCGACGGTGCTGCCGAACGGGAGAATGCCCAGGCACAGGGCGCTCACCTCGGGCCCGGTGCCGCCCGCCAGGGTCAGATAGCGCATCGTACGCATCTCTCCTCACGCAGAAATCCGCAGAAGCCCGCAGACGTCTGCAAAGGTCTCAGGTGCCGGACCCGGTCGGATCCGACACCTGAGACTGTGCTCCTTGGAGTGCGCGCCAACGCAAGCCCTCAGCCGACTCCGGCGTTGAGGAAGATGCCGCCGTCGACCACGAGCGTCTGCCCGGTCATCCAGGCCGCCTGGTCGGAGGTGAGGAACGCGGCCACACCGCCTATGTCCTCGGGCACGCCCAGCCGCCCCAGCGGGTACGCCGCGGCGGCCTCCTCCTCGCGCCCCTCGTACAGCGCGGCGGCGAACTTGGTCTTCACCACGGCCGGGGCGATGGCGTTGACCCGCACCCCGGGCGCGAACTCATGGGCGAGCTGCGCGGTGAGGTTGATCATGGCGGCCTTGCTCACGCCGTACGCCGCTATGAAGGGCGAGGTCGAAATGCCGGCGACCGAGGCTATGTTGACGATCGCCCCGCCGTTCTCCTTCTGCCACGCCTTCCAGACCTGCTGGGCGAGGCCGAGCGCCGAGACGACATTGGTCTCGAAGACCTTGCGCAGCACGCCCAGGTCGAGGTCGGCGATCGGTCCGAAGACCGGGTTGGTGCCGGCGTTGTTGATGAGGAAGTCCAGCCGCCCGAACGCCTCCATCGCCCGCTCGACGGCGACGGCCTGATGCGCCTCGTCGTGGGCCTTGCCGGCCACGGCGATCACCCGGCCTGCGCCCAGCCGCTCGACGGCCTCCTTGAGTGCGTCCTCGTTACGCCCGGTGATGCACACCCGGTCGCCGCGCGCCACCAGCGCCTCGGCTATGCCGTAGCCGATGCCGCGGCTCGCGCCCGTGATGAGCGCGGCGCGGCCGCTGTCCGAAGTTTCCGTGGTCATGTGGTCGGTGTCTCCCGTCAGTTGAGCGGGCCGCCGGCCACGTACAGGACCTGGCCGGAGACGAATCCGGCGGCGTCACCGGTGAAGAAGGCGATGGCGCCCGCGATGTCGTCGGGCTTGCCGACCCGGCGCACCGGGATCTGGCTCGCGGCGGCCTCCTGGAACTCCTCGAACCCCATGCCGACACGCGCGGCGGTGGCGGCGGTCATATCGGTGGCGATGAAGCCGGGCGCCACGGCGTTGGCGGTGACGCCGAACTTGCCGAGCTCGATGGCCAGGG
The DNA here is from genome assembly GCF_053599555.1 of Streptomyces sp. NPDC000941. Classification (NCBI taxonomy): domain Bacteria; kingdom Bacillati; phylum Actinomycetota; class Actinomycetes; order Kitasatosporales; family Streptomycetaceae; genus Streptomyces; species Streptomyces sp. NPDC000941. The sequence goes on along the minus strand of NZ_JBSFMM010000177.1, from coordinate 18,641 downwards.
TCTTGGTGAAGCCCTGGAGGCCGGCCTTGGCGGCGGAGTAGTTGACCTGTCCGCGGTTGCCGAGGGCCGAGCTGCTGGAGAGGTTGACGATCCGGCCGTACTCCGCGTCCACCATGTACTTCTGGCAGGCGCGCGACATCAGGAACGCGCCCCGCAGATGGACGCCGATGACGGTGTCCCAGTCGGTGTCGCTCATCTTGAAGAGCAGGTTGTCGCGGAGCACGCCCGCGTTGTTGACGAGGATCACCGGCGCGCCGAGCTCTTCGGCGACTCGCCCGACCGCGGTCTCCACCTGGGCCGCGTCGGACACGTCGCAGCCCACGGCGATGGCGGTGCCGCCCGCCTCGGTGATCTTCTTCACGGTGTCGGCGCAGGACGCCTCGTCGAGGTCGAGCACGGCGACGGCGCGGCCCTCCTGCGCCAGGCGCACGGCGGTGGCCGCGCCGATGCCGCGGGCGGCGCCCGTCACGATGGCGACGCGCTGCTCGGTGGTGGACATGCGGGTTCTCCTCGCCTCGGTGGGGGCTCACCGCCCGGACGACGAAGGCGGTGAGCGACCGCTTAGTCGCGTCAGTGTACGAGACGCCAAGACTTATCCCCGGGCAGCTTGAAGAAGGCCGTGACTTCGTCGGATTTTCGTCGTTCTCATGATGGGCTGCAAGAAGCCCCGCCGAGTCAACCACGGCGAGACTCCGCACCTTCGGGCCGCGAGTCACGTGGCAGCTCGCCGACCACGCATCCAGCGTGGTGGCGCGCCTCTGCTCGGCAAATTCCGGACATGCGCCGCGGCAACCCCGGATGAGACCCGACCCGCGAACGAGCGGCCCAAGGACCACGCCGGAGCGCTGCGACCGCATACCGGACCATCCCACCAAGACTTACGGGATGGCTCTTGGAAGCCCCACTACGCCTGGGCTGGGCTGTCGCATGCCCTCCGCTGCCCTCCTCGCGCGTGTTCAGCGCACGAGGAGGTCCAGCAGGCGCTCCGTCTCCGCCTCCGCGTCACGGGTCAGACCGGTGTGCACCGGGCCCGGCTGGACGACCGTGGAGCGGGGGGCGACCAGCCAGCGGAAGCGGCGCCCCGCGTCGTCGCCGGCGGCCTGCCCGGCCCGCTCCCCGCCGCAGCACACGTTCTCCGCGGCCGCGAGGGCCGCCCGTACGCCCGCCACATCCGCCTCGGGGTCCAGCGCGAGCAGCCGGGCCTCGTCCAGGTGGGTGCGGGCCGCCACAAAGGACCGCGCCCGGCAGTACACCACGACACCCGCATTGATCTGCTCGCCGCGCTCGACCCTCGGTACCACGCGCAGCAGCGCGTACTCGAAGACCTCCCGGCCGTCCGTCCGCCCGCTCACTCCGACGCCTTTCCCTCGACCCAGATCCGCAGCCACTCCGGGGCCTGGGACGGCTTGTCCCCATCCGGCGGCCGCTGGTCGCCGAGGGTGATCCGGTCGCTGATCGTAGCGGCGCGCTCCAGCAGCAGTTCGACATACCGGCGGCGCACCGCGTCCGGGCCGTCGAAGCCGGGCTCGTCGACCAGCCACTCGTCGGGGACGTCGGCCGCGACCTCGGTCAGCAGCTCCTCGGTGATCCGCGGCGCCAGGGCCTCGGCGGCCGCCGCGATGTCGGGGTCGAAGGACGCCAGAACGTGGTCGGAGGCGTCGTACGGCTTGGCTGCCACCGCGTCGGCGCCGCGCCAGCTGTGGTGCCAGATCATCGTGGCGCCGTGGTCGATGAGCCACAGCCGGCCGTGCCAGACCAGCATGTTCGGATTGCGCCAGGACCTGTCGACGTTGCCGATGAGCGCGTCGAACCACACCACGTGCCCGGCCTCGGCGGGGCCCACCCCGAAGGCCAGCGGGTCGAAGCCGAGCGAGCCGGGGAGGTAGTCCATGCCGAGGTTGAGCCCGCCGCTGGCCTTGAGCAGGTCCTGGACCTCCTCGTCCGGCTCGCCCAGGCCGATCACCGGGTCCAGCTGGATCCCTACCAGCTCTGGGACGCGCAGCCCGAGCCGGCGACCCAGCTGCCCGCAGATGACCTCGGCGACCAGGGTCTTGCGGCCCTGCCCGGCGCCGGTGAACTTCATGACGTACGTACCGAGGTCGTCGGCCTCGACGATGCCGGGCAGCGATCCGCCTTCACGCAGCGGTGTGACATACCGGGTGGCGGTGACTTCAGGGAGCATCCGCCCACCCTATTGAGCGGCGCAAACGCATTTCACGGCGGCTGAACGCCCGGGGTGCCCCGCACGTATTCTCTTGCGGATTGCGGAAACGTACCCTCACCAGGAGGCACCACCATGGCGGAACCGGCGATCACCGGGCGACCCACCACCACCCGCCGCGCCTTTATGACCGCGTGTGGAGCGGCCGGGCTCGCCGCCGCGCTCGCGGCGTGCGGCAGCGACGGCGACTCCGGCTCGGACGCGTCGCAGAGCAGCGGAGCCGGCGACTCGGGCCAGACCGGCGGGGGCGGCGGCATGGAGCTGGCGAAGACCTCCGACATCCCCGAGGGCGGCGGGAAGGTCTTCAAGGATCACGAGCTCGTGGTGACCCAGCCCAAGGCGGGCGAGTTCAAGGCGTTCTCGTCGGTGTGCCCCCACATGGGTAAGCCGCTCGGGGATGTCTCCGGCGGCACGATCAACTGTCCGTTCCACGGGAGCAAGTTCAACGTCGCCGACGGCAGCGTGAAGCACGGCCCGGCGACCAAGCCGCTGACCCCCGCGGAGATCAAGGTGCAGGGCGACACCATCTCCATGGCCTGACCAGCGCGGCCACGGGCCTCACCGTGCCCGGGACCCGCGCCAGCAGGCGATGACCTCCTCGGCCGTGGTGACCGTGGCGACGAGGGCGAGGGTGTTGCGGAGCACCGCCGGGGTGTAGTCGACGGGCACCCCGGCGATTGCGTCGGCGGGGACCACGGCCGTATAGCCGAGGTTGACCGCGTCGAAGACCGCGTTGGGTATCGCCACATTGGCCGACACGCCGGTGATGACGAGGGTGCGGCAGCCCAGGTTGCGCAGCAGCGCGTCCACGTCCGTCCCGGCGATCGGTGACAGGCCGTGCAGCCGCCGCACGATCAGGTCCTCGGCCGCGACCGGGATCGGCTCGGCGATCCGTACCGCCTCGCTGCCGCTCAGCTGCCGCACCGGCAGCCGCTCGGCGGCCCGGAACAGCCGCGCGTTACGGTTCGCGCCACGCCCGTCGGCGCGCCGCTCGGCCACCGCGTGCAGCACCTGTACGGGCGTGTCGTGCGCCGCCGACACCAGGCGCGCCACCGTGTCGAGCGCGCCCGTCTCACGGGCGGCGGCGGCCAGTTCGGGCAGGGCGCCGTCCGGGCCGACCACCCCGCGCTGGCACTCCACGGTGAGCAGCGCACAGGTGGCGGGGGTCAGCAGCTCGGACAGGGTTTCGCGGGCGTACGAGGGCATGGTTGGCCTCCTGCGGGCGGCGGGCCGGTCCGGCCGCGCGAGGCTAGTCGCCATTGCGCATGGAAGGAAGAGGCCGCATCCTGTGCGGCACACACCAGTCACCGGGAGGTGCCGGGACCGATGGCCGTGACCCAGCGGCGGGGCCGCCGCATCATGATGACCCAGGCGGAGTTGGACGCCTACCTCGCCGAGCAGCGCACCTGCCGGGTGGCGACGGTATCGGCGGACGGGCGGCCGCATATCAGCCCGCTGTGGTTCGGCTGGGACGGTGGCTCGCTGTGGCTGTACTCGCTGACCCGCAGCCGCCGCTGGGCACAACTGCTGCGGGACCCCCATGTTGCCGTGGTGATCGACGACGGGCATGAGTACGGGGAGCTGCGCGGCGTCGAGCTGGCCGGCCGGGTGGCGATCGTCGGCGAGGCGCCGCGCACCGGCGAGCCGTGCCCGGAGCTCGACACGCCCGAGCGGCTGTTCGCGGCCAAGTACTTCGGGCTGTCCGCCATGCCGTACGACGGCCGCCACGCATGGCTGCGGCTGACGCCCGACACGATCAGCTCCTGGGACTTCCGCAAGCTCCCCTAGGACCATGCGTGACGACGCGGGGCAGCCGGATGTGCCGGCTGCCCCGCGTCACTGGTCGCGAGGGTGAGAGCACGGCTTACGGCCCCAGCGTGTCCCCGGGCATCGGGGTCGTGCGCAGAACCCAGGTGCCGCAGGAGGTGATCACCGACCCCATGCGGCTGCAGGTGATGCCGTGCACGGTCCCCGACGTGGTGATGACGTCGATGAAAATGTCACTGCCGTCGCCGCCGGGGCCGACGTCGATGGACGCACCGCAGGCGCCCACGGGTACCGCTCCCCCCTCATCGGAGAGGTCGTCCCAGTCGATGGGCCCGCCGGGAGAGGTCTCGTCGCCGACGTAGGGAATTCCGAAACTGACGGCTGCGTAGAAGGCCCCGCCGCCGGCGGCTTCCTGACGAACAGTGTCGATGTCGAAGCACCCGTTCTGAGCCTCCGGGGGCCTCGGGGGCTTCACCTCACCGGGTTTACCGGGCCGGCCGGGGCCCGGGCCAGAGTCAGGGTCGGGGACAGGTTCAGGGTCATCCATGGAAACGGCCCGGTCCGTGGCGACGACGTCCGAAGCCGACTGCGCTTTCGCTCCGGGGCCTTGTGCCTCGGCGGGTAGGACGCCCAGTACGCCTACCAGCGAGACGGCGGTCAGTGAGGTGACGCCGAGCGCCAGCCGTGCATACCGCGCTCGCGGCGATGCGGCCCTGCTGTGAGGACGCATTCAGTACTCCCTTGGACTTGAGCCGGGCAATCTCCCGGAAACGTCTTCTTATCCTGAGGAGCTTTCCACCCACATCCCGGTTCTTATGTGACGAATCGTTCGATCAGCCCAATACGCGACAATGGCACCGCGGCTCAGCCGCCGAACCGCTCCCCCACCCCCCGCAGAACGTCGACCGCCGCCCGGATCGAGGGCCTGCGGTCGGCGTCCGCGCGCCAGATCGCGTAGACATGGCGCCGCATGGTGTGCTGGCGCACCGGCACCACCCGCACCCCCTCGGGCACCACGCCGCGGCCCAGCCGGGGCACCACGGCGACGCCGAGTCCGGCGGCGATCAGCGCGAGCTGGGTGTGGTGCTCCCGCGCGGTGTGGCAGATGCGCGGTTCGAGACCCTTGCCGCGCAGGGTGATCATCAGCCAGTCGAAGCAGAACCCACCCTGGGGCCAGGAGATCCACTCGTCGTCCGCGAACTCCTCCGGGTCCACCGCCTCCCGGTCGGCCAGCGGGTGGTCGGCGGGCATCGCCAGATCCACCGGGTCGTCCAGCAGCGGCGCCTTGACCAGCCCGTCGGGCATCGGCAGCGGCTTGTTGTACCAGTCCAGGACGACCGCGAGGTCGATATCGCCGCGGACCACCGCGGGCACCGACTCATCGGGCTCCATCTCCTGGAGCCGGGCCCGCAGCTTGGGGTGGGCGATCCGCAGCCTGGACAGGACGTCGGGGAAGATACCGCGGACCGCGGTGGGGAAGGCGCCCATCATCAGCTCCCCGACCGCCTGGCCGCGCTGCGCCTCGAGGTCGGCCTGGGCCAGCTCGACCTGGGAGAGGATGCGCGCCGCGTGGTCGGCGAGCAGCCGCCCGGCGTCGGTGAGCCGCACGCCGCGGCCGTTCTTGGCGAGCAGTTGCTGCCCGGTCTCGCGCTCCAGTTTGGCCAGCTGCTGAGAGACGGCCGAGGTCGTGACGTGCAGCCCTTCGGCGGCGCCGCTCACGGAGCCGTGGCGGGACACGGCATACAGCGTACGGAGGCGTTCCAGGTTCAACATGTAAGAGATGCTACGCGATACCTCGCACAAAATCTCACTTGCCCTAAGAGGTCAGCAGACGTCAAGGTGGCAGCATGACCACAGCGACCGCCTCGCCCACCGCCGCCGGCGGCAACACCACGGCCACCACCACCCCGGCCACCAGCACGCCGATCGCACCGGCCGCCCCCACCCGCCGCCCGCTCCTGGACTGGCGGATCCGGTTCGGCGCGCTCGCCCTGATCTGGGGCTTCAGCTTTCTGTTCATCAAGGTCGGCACCGAGGCGTTCGCTCCGCTGTACGTCACGCTGGGGCGCATGCTGTTCGGCACCGCCGTCCTGGCCGTGGTCCTGGTGGCGAAGCGGGAGCGGCTGCCGCGTGGCGTCCGGCTCTGGGGTCATCTGGCCGTGGCGGCCTTCTTCCTCAACGCCCTGCCGTTCTCGCTGTTCGCGTACGCCGAGCTGACCATCCCGTCCACCCTGGCCGGTATCTGCAACGCGACCTCGCCGCTGTGGGGCATGGTGCTCGCCGTGGCGGCGGCCTCCGACGACCGGCCGAGCCGGCAGCGCGTCGCGGGCCTGGGCATCGGCTTCGCCGGCGTGTTGGTCGTGCTCGGCGTCTGGCAGGGCTTCTCCGGTCAGGACCCGGCGGGCACCGCGATGGCGCTGGCCGCCTCGCTCAGCTACGCGGTCGGCTGGCAGTACGTCCGGCGTACGCTCAGCGGCTCCGGCCACTCCCACCTGGCGATGTCCGGCGCCCAGCTGCTGATGGGCACGGCCCAACTGGCGGTCGTGGCCCCGCTGTTCGCCCCGGCCCCGGGCTCCTTCCCGGTGCTGCCGCTGCTGTCGGTGATCGCGCTGGGCGCGCTCGGCACCGGCTTCGCCTTCCTGGTGCAGTACGGCCTGGTCGAGGAGGTCGGCCCGACCACCGCCATGATGGTGACGTACTTCGTCCCGGTCATCGCGACCGCGGCGGGCGTGGCGATCCTCGGCGAACACCTCACCTGGAACACTCCGGCCGGGGCGCTGATCGTGCTCGCGGGCGCGGCGCTGACCCAGACGCGGCCGCGCGCCAAGGCCCCTCGGGCCTGAGCCGCTCACCGACTCAGCCATAGCGCCCCGCCGGGGCCGGTCCCGTCGCCGACGCGAGCGCGTCCGCGACGGGGCCGATGTCGTCCATGCCCAGCGATGACACGGTCAGCCGCACCCCGGGCGGCGAGGCGATCCTGAACCGGGCCCCGGGCGCGACTGCCCAGCCGGACTGCAGCAGCCGGGCGACGGCGCCGGTCTCGTCGGGGACCGGCACCCATACGTTCATCCCGCTGCGGCCATGGGCGGCGATCCCGCGCTCGCCCAGCGCCCGCACCAGCGCGTCGCGCCGCCGGCCGTACGAGGCGGCCACCGCCGCGATGTCCACCGCGCCGGTGTGCCACAGCCGCACCAGCGCGTCCTGCAGCAGATGGCTGACCCAGCCGGGGCCCAGCCGCTGCCTTCCGCGCACCCGGTCCACGGTGACCGTGTCGCCGGTCAGCACGGCGACCCGCAGATCGGGCCCGTACGCCTTGGCGGCGGAGCGGACCAGCGCCCAGTGCTCCGTACCGCCCGCCAGCGGGTGGAGCGGCAGGTCCACGATGCCGTGCCCGTGGTCGTCCTCGATCAGCAGCGTTCGCGGGTGGCGGTCCAGGGCCGTACGCAGCGCGCGGGCACGCTCGGCGCTCACCGCCCCACCGGTCGGATTCTGTGCCCGGCAGGTGACGATCAGCGCCCGCGCCCCCTTGTGCAGCGCCTCCTCGACCCGCTCCGGCAGCGGCCCGTCGTCGTCGACCGCGACGGGGACGGTGCGCAGCCCCAGCGCCGGGACCAGGTCGAGCACGCTGCCCCAGCCCGGATCCTCGACCGCGACCGCGTCGCCGGGTTTGAGATGGGCGGCGAGCACGCGCTCGATCGCGTCCAGCGAGCCGGAGGTGACAGCGACCGGGCCGTCCGGCACCCCGTCCGCGTCGAGGGCGGCGCGGGCCGCCCGGGCGAGCTCCGGGGACACCTCGGGCGTGCCGTACAGCGCCGGGCGTTCGGCGTTGCGCGCGGCGGCCGCGGCCAGCGCCTCGCCGAGCGGCGGCAGCAGGGCGGGGTCGGGGTTGCCGTCCCCGAGGTCGCGCACGCCCTCCGGGGCCTCGACGCGGAGCAGATCACGGGAGGTGGTGGCGGGGCGCGGCCGCACCCGGCTGCCCTTGCGGCCCGCGGTCTCGATCACTCCCCGGTCCCGCAGCGAGCGATAGGCGGCCGCGACGGTATTGGGATTGACGCCCAGCTGGGACGCCAACTCCCGCATGGGCGGAAGAAGTTGGCCGGGGGCCAGGTCACCGGCGCCCACCGCGCGCTCGACACTCGCGGCGATCTCAGCTGCGCCACGCCCTTCGATCCGATACTCTCCTAGCACAAAACAGAGTTTGTACTAGTTCAAAGGGGATTGCAAATGGCCGCCGCGAGCACCACCCCGGACGCCTACCAGCCGACCGACCGGACGGTGCCCACCCGGTCCCGCGAGCGCGCCTCGTACGACCGGGAGCTGGTGCACTCGATACTCGACGAGGGCTACGTCTGCCATCTGGGCTTTGTGCGCGACGGCGCCCCGGTCGTCCTGCCGACGCTGTACGCGCGGGTGGGCGAGCGGCTGTATGTGCACGGCTCGACCGGCTCCCGCCCGCTGCGGATGGCGAGCGGCGCGGAGGACCCGGGCCTGCCGGTGTGCCTGACCGTCACCCATGTCGACGGGCTGGTCCTGGCCCGCTCCGCCTTCCACCACTCCATCAACTACCGCTCGGTGGTGGTGCACGGCGCCGCCCGCCAGGTGACCGACGGCGCCGAGCGCGCCGCGGCCCTCGACGCCCTGGTCGACCACGTCGTGCCGGGCCGGGCCGCCGACTCCCGGCCGGCCAACGCCAAGGAGCTGGCCGCCACCGCCGTACTCCGCCTGGATCTCGCCGAGGTGTCCGCGAAGATCCGCACCGGCGGCCCGAACGACGAGCCCGAGGACCTGGCGCTCCCGCACTGGAGCGGGGTGCTGCCGGTGGCGCGGACGTACGGCGCGCCGGTGCCCGCCGACGACCTGACCGCCGACACGCCGGTGCCCGGCTACCTCACCCGCCTCTGACGGAGCCGGACACGCCCGACGGCCCCGACGAGGCCCGACCCGCTCGCCCCGCCCGCGCCGGACCCCAGCCGGTCAGCGGGCGGGCGGCGAGCCCGGCGCCCGGCCTGTGCCGTCGGCCGCTACGGCCGCATCCGCCTCTTTCCGCGCGGAGAGCGTCCCCGACCCGGCCACCGGTTCGGCCGCGGCCGCCTTCGGCGCCGAGGTCTGCGCGATGAACGCGCCGAAGAGCACCACCGCGCCCCCGACGATCTGCGGCAGCGACAGATGCTCGCTCAGCAGCACCCAGGCCAGTACGGTCGCCACGACCGCCTCCAGGCAGGCGACCACCCCGGCCACCTGAGGCGACAGCCGGCGCACCGACACGACCCCGGTGAGATAGGCGACCACCGTCGCGACCAGGACGATCCATCCGAGCAGCAGCACGGCGGGCACCCGCGCGTCCGCCAGGTCGGCCCGGCCGGCCAGCACCGCCCAGTCCAGATTCCAGGGGCGGGCCACGACGGTCAGCGCCACCGCGCCGACGATCAGCCCATACGCGATGACGCCCAGCGGGTCCGCGGCGTTCTCGCCGTCGCTGCCGTGGTCGGCCAGGACGAAGTAGCCGACCTGACAACCGGCGGCGCCCAGGGCGAGCAGCAGCCCCACGGCGTCGAAGCTCAGCCCCGACCACACCTCGACCACACAGGCCAGTCCGCCGACCGCGAGCACGACCCCCACCGCCGCGGCACCGCTCACCGGCCGCCGCTGGACGAACCGCACCCAGCCCAGGACCAGGGCGGGGGCCAGATATTCGACGAGGAGCGCGACGCCGACCGGGATGCGCGAGATCGCGGCGAAGTAGCACGCCTGCACCCCGGCGACGGCCAGCAGGCCGAACCCCACCAGCAGGGCGGGGCGCTTGGCGGGCAGATCGCGGTGGTTCCAGGCGACCGGGAGCATGACCAAGGCGGCGCCGGCCACTCGCAGCCAGGTGACATGGAGGGGGTCGAGACCCGCCTCGATCAGCGGTTTCGCGGCCACCCCCGATCCGCCGAACGCGAGTGCCGAGGTGAGCGCCAGCCCCAGCCCCGCGCTTCTCGTCCCTCCCGGACCCTGCCCCTGAGTGTTGTGCATCGGATCATCATGTCAGCTCACGACAGGACCGTCACGTCGTTGACTGCTGGCGCATTTCCTCGTCCAGTGCCGCGACCAGCAGTTCCGTATCGACGCCTGCCCGCCGCAGCACCTCCACGGCGCGGCACTCCGGGTCGCCGGCGAGGGCGGCGAGAAGGTCGGGCCCATCGGCCCGGAGCGCACCGCGGGCCCGGGCCCGGGCGGTCGCGGCGCCCATGGCGGCCACGGCGGCGGGCGACCAGCCGGACATGGCGCCGCCCTGGGCGCCCTGGATTCCGCGCAGGTCCCGGGGGCGCACCCGGCGCCGCGCGCCGGAGTCCTCCACCGAACCGCTCCACTGGACGCCGTAGCCGATGGCGCGCTGTGCCAGATAGCCGAGCAGCCGCCCGACCTGGGGTGGGCCACCCGCGAAGGCGGCACGCGCCCGGGGGTCCGACTCGAGGAGGGTGTGCAGCAGATGGGCCGTGTCGATCTGCCGGTCGCCGTCGCGGAAGGCCCGTCGGCGCGCCCCCGCGACCACGGCGTCCAGCTCCTCGCCGAGTCGGCCCTCGTCATAGCCGCCGGAGGTACTTTTTCGCACGCTCTCACCCCATCAGTCCCCGGAGTCCGGAGCATCCCCGCCGGGGAGCATGTGGCTCTCCCACGATAGTTGGGCATTGACGGCCGAATCTCCTCCTCACGGAGGAGCCCGGGAACTGACGGTTCATCAGTATTGAATGTTCGAGGCGCCAGGGTTACGTTGCGCGACACCGCTGAGGCACCCGAGCCACAGCACGCGAGCCGATCGAAGTGATCCGAGCGAGCCAAGTGTCGCGGAATTCCGCGGAAGGGGTGGCCCCATGGCCGAGGTCAGCGTCCAGGCGCGTATCGAGGCACCGGCCGAGAAGGTGTGGGCCCAGCTGACGGACTTCACCTCATGGGCCCAGTGGAACGTGACACACACCGGCTTCCCGGAGGGCGGCCCCGCCGCGCTCGAGGTGGGCGCCACGTATCAGGAGAACATGAAGCTGATGGGCTTTCCGGCGGAGGTGCTCTGGACCATCGAGGCCAGCGAGCCCGTCCAGGTGTTCGCCACCCGGGGCAAGGGGCCCATGGGCGTGAACCTCGCCATGCGCTATGCGCTGACGCCGGAGGGCGAGGCCACGACGGTCCGCGTCGACGGCGAGTTCACCGGCCCCGCGGTCTCGCTGATGGCCGGGAAGCTCAAGGACTCGGCGAGCGCCGCCCTCAACGAGTCACTGCGCAAGCTCGGCGGACTGGTCGCCTGAGGCTCCTCGCGCATCCCTCGCCCTGTCCGCTCAGCCCTTGCCCCCCTTCTCGCCGGGCTCGTCCTGCCCGCCCTTCTCATCCTGCTCGTCCTGCTCGGCGAGGATCAGATACAGCCGCTTACGGGAGTCGTTGATGACCGCGACGGCCTTCTGCCGCTGCTCGGCGGTGCCGGTCTTCCAGACCTGCGCGAACGCCTCCATCAGCCCGAAGCCCGCCTGTCGGATCTCCTGCATCGACTCCCAGTCGACACCGCGCCCGACCTCCTCCCACGGGGCCCGCGATCCCGCCTCGGCCTCGCCGCGGCCCTCGTCGGTGAGGGCGAACAGCTTCTTCCCGCCCTCGCTCTCACTGCTGATCAGCCCCTCGTCCTCGAGCAGCTGCAGCGTCGGATAGACGGAGCCGGGGCTCGGCCGCCAGGCGCCGGCGCTGCGCTCGGCGATCTCCTGGATCATCTCGTAGCCGTGCATGGGGCGCTCCCGCAGCAGCGCCAGGATCGAGGCGCGCACATCGCCGCGCCGCGCGCGGCCACGCGGTCCGCCCCGGCCGCGGCCACCGAACGGGGGGCCGCCGAAGGGCGGGCCGAACGGGCCGAAGGCCGCGCGCCGCCCCTCGGAGTCGCCCCGGCCGCGATGGCCCGGTCCGAAGTGTTCATGTCCATGGTGTCCATGGGGACGCATATGACGTTCCTTCCATCGTTGATCTGTCGCGATACCTCAACGATATATCGGAACCGATCGCATAGCAATAGCCTTCCGATGCCCGGCCGGTCCACGCGCCCGGAATTGGCCATCGCCGAGGGCCCGGACGGCGCCCTACGGTCGGCGCATGCGCATCCGAATCGTCGACGCCTTCACCGACCGCCCCTTCGCCGGCAACCCGGCCGGGGTCCTCCTCCTGGACACCGACGCGTTCCCCGACGACGACCGGCTCCAGCGGATCGCCGCCGAGGTCAACCTCTCCGAGACCGCCTTCGCCCACCCGCTGCCGCAGGGCGCTGAGGCCGACTGGGCGCTGCGCTGGTTCACCCCGGCGACCGAGGTGAAGATGTGCGGCCACGCCACGCTCGCCACCGCCCACATCCTGCACACGACGGGCGCCGCGACCGGCACGGTCCGCTTCGCCACCCTCAGCGGGGTGCTGTCGACCACGGCCGACGACAGCGGCACGATCACCCTGGACTTCCCCACGTCCCAGCTGACGCCGCTCGACGTGCCCCAGGACACGACCGGCGTCGCCGACGCGCTCGGCGGTGTCCGGATCCTGTCCCTCCACCACACCACCCCGTACATCGACCACCTCTTCGTGGAGGTGGCCGACGAGACGACCGTGCGCACGCTGTCCCCGCACCTCGCCGCGCTCGCGCAAACCGGCCACCGCGGCTGCATCGTGACCGCGGCCGCCGAAGGCCCGGCCCGCGGCTACGACTTCGTCTCGCGCGTCTTCGCCCCCGCCGTCGGCATCGACGAGGACCCGGTGACCGGCAGCGCGCACACCGCCCTCGCGCCCTTCTGGTCCGCCCGGCTCGGCCGTACGGAGCTGACCGGGTTTCAGGCGTCCGCCCGCGGCGGGCTGGTCCGTACGGCGCTGCGCGGCGACCGCACCCTGTTGACCGGCACCGCGGTCACCGTCATCGACGGGGAACTGCTCGCCTAGGGCCCACTTGGGCCGTTATTGAGCCGTCACGTGGAACCGGCTACGTGGCATCGACTCGTACACGGTGGCTTTCCTCTTCGGAGAGGAACCCCGCCAACTCCCGCCCCTGCTCGGCGACGGCGTCGCGGTCGGCTCGCGAGAGGCCGCGCAGCGGGGTGACGACGACGGTGTCGCCGTCGACGCCCCAGGTCGCGGTCACCCGGCCGTCCACCAGCACCACCCGCTCACCGGCGACCGAGAGGCCGCGGTGGGCGTCGTCGATGATCCGGCCGCGGTCGTGATAGCCGAGGATCGCGTTGTCGAACGCCGGCAGAAACCGCACCGGGGCGGGGGTGTCGCGGTCGGGGCGTGGCGCTTCGGGAAGGTCGAGCAGTTCGCGGCCGCGCTCATCGCGGAAGGTGACCAGTTCCTCGCGCAGGGCGGCCACCGCGGCCGGCAGTCCGGCGAGGCCGCACCAGGCGCGCAGGTCGGCCGAGGCCGCGGGGCCGTACGCGGCCAGATAGCGCCGTACCAGCGCCTGGCCGACCGGATCGGAGCCATCCGCGGCCGGCGGGTCGATCTCGCGGCCCAGCCAGGAGGAGAGCAGGGCATTGCGCACTCCCCCCTTGGCGCGCCACAGCCCGCGGGGCGGCAGCTGCACCACCGGGACGAGGGCGGCGACCAGCATTTCGCCCAGGGCTCGCCGCCCCGGCGCCGGCCAGCGCTCGGCGAGCGCCCGTACGAGCTCGGCCGCCGTACGGGGCTCGCCGTCCGCCATCACCGCCCGGCCCGCCGCCGCGAGTTCGTCGAGATCTGTCCCTTCGAACTCACGGCGGTACGTCCCGAGCACCCGCTGGCGCAGCATGGCGTCGTAGCGGGATCGCCAGGCCAGGACGTCGTCGGCGGTGAGGAGGTGGACGGTGCGGCGCATGAGGTGGGTCCGCACCAGGCTGCGCCCGGTCAGCAGGTCCGAGAGCACCGCCGGGTCGAACGCGCGCAGCCGCGACCAGAGTCCGACGAACGGCTCCTGCGGCTCCTGCGCCTGGATCCCGCACAGATGCCCGACGGCGTCGGGGACCGGTATGTCGGCGCGTTCGAGCAGCAGCTGCCGGGCGAGGGTGGCGCGGCCCAGCGCCCGGGTGTCGAGAACGGTCATCGGATCATGCCCCCGCGCGGTCGTCAGCTCGACTTCTGCCCGTCGAGCGTTTCGCGCAGGATGTCCGCGTGCCCGGCGTGCTGTGCGGTCTCGGCGATGACATGCGTCAGCACCCGGCGCACGCTGTGCCGTGCCCCCGGCTCGTTCCAGGGCGCCTCGGGCAGCGGGTGCGTCGCCGACAGGTCGGGGACGGTGGCGATGATCTCCTCGCTTCGGGCGGCGACCTTCTCGTAGCGCTCCAGGATCCGGGCCAGGGTCTCGCCGGGCAGCATCTGGAAGTTGGCCTGGTGGTCGATCGCCCACTGCGGGAACTCGCGTGCGGTACCGGCCGCGAGATCGTCCCAGGTGACACCGTCGGGCAGATCGTAACGGAGCGCCGAGGGGCCCTCGATCACAAAGCGCAGCCACCCTTCCTCGATGAACGCGACGTGTTTGATCAGCCCGCCCAGGCGCAGCTCGCTGACCGTCGGGCGTTCGGCGGCCTGCTCATCGCCGAGCCCGCGCACCGTCTTGGTCAGGGTGGCGCGCGCGGCGGCGAGCTCGGCGAGCAGATCGGCCCGCTCGGCGTCGAGGGGTGCGGGGGGCGTGGTCATGGCGGTCACAGTGATCGGGTCCTTCTGTCTGAATCGTTGCGGTCTGAGCGTTGCGGTCTGAGCGTTGCCGCTGTCCGGCGAAGACCACATTCGCAGGGGAAGCGGTCAGGTTGTGACCTCTTCTCGGGGCGATACTGGCGTCATGCCCAAGACCTCAGCGCGACTGCTGTCGCTGCTCTCCCTGCTCCAGTCGCGCCGTGACTGGCCGGGGCAGCTGCTGGCCGAGCGGCTGGAGGTCAGCTCGCGCACGGTGCGCCGCGATGTCGACCGGCTGCGCGAGCTCGGCTATCCCATCGCGGCCGTCAAAGGCCCCGACGGGGGCTACCGGTTGGGCGCCGGTACGGAACTGCCGCCGCTGCTGTTCGACGACGAGCAGGCCGTCGCGCTCGCCGTGGCGCTCCAGACCGCCGCCGTCACCGGTGCCGGTATCGAGGAGGCGGCGGCGCGTGCGCTGAGCACCGTACGGCAGGTGCTGCCCACACGGCTGCGCCATCGCGTCGACGCCCTCCAGGTCACCGCCGTCGAACGGCCAAGGGCCCGGCCGAATCCGCAGGTCGACCCGCAGGTCCTCATGGCGCTCAGCGCGGCCGTCCGCGCCCGCGAGGTGCTGCGCTTCGACTACGCCGCCCCCGTATCCCCACCGACGGCCGCCGACGCCGACACCGCCACCGACCGCGCCATCGCTCCGCCGCGCCGGGTGGAGCCGCACCACCTCATCACCTGGGGCGGGCGCTGGTATCTCGTCGCCTGGGACCTCGACCGCGACGACTGGCGCACCTTCCGCGTCGACCGGATCGCCCCGCGCTCCCCCACCGGTCCCCGCTTCGCCCCGCGCGAGCTGCCCGGAGGGGAGGTAGCCGCCTTCGTCGCCGGCAGATTCCAGGGCTCCGACGGCTCCGACGGCTGGCCCTGCCGCGGCGAGGTGATCCTCGGTCTGCCCGCCGACGTCGTATCCGCCTACGCCCACGACGGAGTCGTCGAAGCACTCGGCCCGGACCGCTGCCGGCTCGTCCTGGGCGCGTGGTCATGGCGGGGACTCGCCGCCGCCATCGGCAGGTTCGACGCCGATATCCAGGTCGTCGGGCCGGCCGAGCTCAAGGACGCCTTCGCGCACCTGGCCCACCGCTACGCCGACGCCGCGGCGGGAGACCCCACCGGTCAGGCCGTGGGCAGCCAGTCGACCCGGCCCGCCAGCAGGGCGTAGCCGACGAAGGCCACGATGTCGATCAGGGCGTGCGCGGCGACCAGCGGCCCGACCCGCCCCCAGCGGCGGTAGAGCAGTACGAACACCACGCCCATCGCCATATTGCCGAAGAAACCGCCGATGCCCTGATAGAGGTGGTACGAGCCGCGCAGCACCGAGCTCGCCAGCAGCGCGGCCATCGGCGTCCAGCCCAACTGCCCGAGCCTGCGCAGCAGATAGCCGACGACGATCACCTCCTCCAGCACGGAGTTCTGCACGGCGGAGGCGATCAGCACGGGGATCTTCCACCACACGTCGGGCAGCGCCTCGGGCACCACCGTCAGATTGGCCCCGGCCGCCCGTGCGCCGAGGTAGAGCAGCAGCCCCGTACCGCCTATCCCGGCCGCCACCGCGGCGCCCCAGCCCAGGTCGAAGGCCGGCCGCCGGCGGTCGAAGCCGATGGCGCGCAGCCCGGCGCCCTCCCGCAGCAGCAGATGGGCCACCAGCGCGACCGGCACCAGCGCGGTGGAGATGCCGAAGAGCTGCCAGGCCAGATCCAGCCAGGGCCTGCCGGGCGCCTCGGAGGCGTTGAGCGTGGCCGCCTTGTCCTTCAGCCCGCCGGGTGCGGTCACCGAGCCGATAAAGCTGATCAGCGCCGATACGCCGCTCGCGCCCAGCGACAGCGCCAGGACCAGCAGCGTCTCCTGGCGCAGGACGCGTTCCGAGAGCCTGCCCTCCGGAGGGGAAAGCTCCATGTCCCGCGCGTGTGACTGCACGCCTGCCTCCAGTTCCGCTTTTCCACCTCATTGGTGGTCGTGTGCCGCTAGGGTCTCGAAAAGAGTTCCGAAGATCACGCGACGGTCGGGGGAGGGCGCCATCCCGCTGGCGCCGTCCTTGCTCCTGACAGCTTCATCTTCACAGGAGACGCAGCACATGGGACGCCACAGCCTGCCAGAGGACTCAGTCGGCCCTGTCCACTCACCACGGCAGGACCCTACGGGGTCCCGGTCCGCCGCACGCCGCCGGGCCGTCGCGGTCTCCACCGCGGTCGTGCTCACCCTGGCCACCGGTGCGGCGCTGGTTCTGCGCAGCGAGTTACTGGGCCCGATGGAGTCCTGCTCGAACGACGCCGTGCGCCTCGGGGTGGCCGCCTCCCCGGACATCGCCCCGGCGCTGCGCGAGGTCGCCGAGCGCGCCCGGTCCACCCATGTCCGGTCCGATGGCCGCTGCCTCGATGTGAAGGTCACCAGCCGGGCGCCGTACGAGGTGGCCGACGCGCTCGGCGACGACAGCCGCGACCCGGGTTTCCAGGTGTGGCTGCCGGACTCCAGCGTGTGGGTCGACCGCGCGGCGTCCTCCCCCGACAAGTCCGTCCCCCTGGACACGCTCGGCGGCGTGGCGTCCTCGCCGGTGGCCGTGGCGGCGACCCCGTCGGCCGCCAAGCGGCTCGGCTGGCCGCAGAAGAAGTACAGCTGGGCCCGGCTGACCGGGGCCGCGACCGGGGACGAGGATCTGCGGCTCGGGGCCGCGGACCCGGCGCGCAGCGCCACCGGGCTGCTCGCCCTGGCCCGTGTCAACGCCTCGATAGCCAAGGAGAGCGGCGGACCGGGGAAGGGCGGCGGGGCCGATACGCGGGCCGCGGCCGCCGCGAAACTCCTGTCCCAGCGCGTCTCCGACGGCGACGACCAGGTGCTGACCACGCTGCCGCGCGGCGACTCGGGCGCGGAGGCGGGGAATCCGCGGCGCAATCAGGCGCTGTTCCTGTCCGAGCAGGCCGCCTACCGCCATAACGCGGCGGCCGGGGGCGCCCCTCGGCTCCAGCTGTTCTACCCCGAGGACGGCACCGCCGAGCTCGACTATCCGTACACCGTGCTCAATGACGACGCGCTCACCACCGTGCGGGCCCGCGCCGCCACCCGGTTCATGACCTTTCTCGCCGACACCCGGAACCGCCGGATCCTCGCGCGGCACGGCTTCCGGCCGGTCGGCGGCAAGGCGGTCGAGGAGGTGACCCGTACGGCGGGCGGCAAGGCCCCCCAGCCGTACGCGGTGGTCCCGGCCTCCGGTCCGTCGGGCGCGGAGCTGGAGACCGCGCTCGGCATGTGGACGATCACCGTGCAGAGCGCCCGGCTGAACACCGTCGTCGACGCCTCGGCCTCCATGGCGGCGCCGGTGCCCGGCCGGAACGGCGAGTCCCGGATGGCCGTCACCAAGGCGTCCCTGCTGCGGGCGCTGGCGCAGTTCACACCGGACGACGAGATCGGGCTGTGGGAGTTCTCCCGGCGGCTCGACGGCGCCCGGGACTACCGGGAGCTGGTGCCCACCCGGCGGCTGGGCCTGCGGGACGCGGACGGCTCCACCCAGCGCGACCGGCTGACGGCCGCCTTCGGCGCCCTGGAGCCGGTGCCGGGCGGGGCGACCGGGCTGTACGACACGGCGCTCGCGGCGTACCGGAAGGCACGCGACGGCTACGCGCAGGGCAAGTTCAACGCTGTCGTACTGCTCACCGACGGGTCCAACCAGGACGAGGGCAGCATCTCGCGCAAGGCGCTGGTCGAGCAGCTGGGACGGCTCACCGACCCGAACCGCCCGGTGCCGCTGATCGCCATCGCGGTCGGGCCGGACGCCGATCTGTCCGCATGCAAGGACATCGCGGAGGCGACCGGCGGCTCGGCGCAGCGGGTGGCGGACCCGGCGCAGATCGACAGCGTGATCCTCAAGGCGATCGTGTCGGCGAGCCGGGCGGGCACGAGACGGTGACTTTGCGGTGAGTATCGGACAGCGACACGCCGACACCACGGCGTG
>NZ_JBSFMM010000176.1:0-23603 GCF_053599555.1 Streptomyces sp. NPDC000941 | reverse complement strand
GGTGAGTATGAGACAGCGACACGCCGACGTTACGGCGTGCCGCTGTCTCATACTCACCACAAAGGTGTACGGCCCGCCGTGATCGGCTCGCCACCGCGCGGCAGCAGCTGCGGCGGAGCGCAGCGGAGCCCACTGCACACGGCAGTTAACCCGAGCCGAGAACCTCAGTAGCGGTATCAGGGGCGGTTACGGTCGCGGTGCAGTGGGCAATCGCAGGGCGGGAACTGGCTGGACTGCAGGGGCGCGAGCTTGTCCTTGATCATGACGATCACCTTGCCCAACTCCTCCGTGACCGCGCCGGTTTCCGAGGACACGCGGTAGCCCCACAGCCATCGTCTGCAGCCGCGAGCCCTGGGGCGGTTGGGTGAATACCGGCCGGATCGACCACCCGATCCGGCATCTATTGCCCATAATTCAAACCATATGCACATGACCGCGTCATCGTGCAGGACCTGCGCGGGTTCGGCGCGAGCAGCCGGGCCGCGTCCGGGTACGACGCGGGGACCCTGGCCGAGGACGCCGCGGCGCTGCTCACCGCGTTCGGCGTGTCCTCGGCCGCGGTGGTGGGCATCGACGCGGGCACCACGCCGGCCTTCCTCCTCGCCCTCGCCCGCCCCGGTCTCGTCCGGCGCCTGGTCGTCATGGAGTCCCTGCTGGGCAGGCTGCCCGGCGCCGAGGACTTCCTCGCCGACGGGCCGCCGTGGTGGTTCGGCTTCCATTCCGCCATGCCCGGGCTCGCCGAGACCGTACTGGAGGGCCACGAGGCGGCGTACGTCGACTGGTTTCTGCGTGCCGGCACGCTCGGCGACGGGGTGCGCCCTGCCCTCCGGGACGCCTTCGTCCGCGCATACACCGGCCGCCACGCGTTGAGCTGCGCGTTCTCGTACTACCGGGCCCTGCCCGAGAGCGCGGTACAGATCGAGCGGGCGGTCACCACTGCCCGCCTGACGGTGCCGACGATGGCGGTGGGCGCCCGGCCCGTCGGCGCTGCGCTGGAACGCCAACTCCGCCCGGTCACCGACGATCTCACCGGACACGTCATCGAAGACTGCGGCCACATCATCCCGCTGCACCGGCCGCGCGCCCTGCTCACGCTGCTGCGTCCGTTCCTGGCCGGCGAGGAGTTGTCAGGTACTTCCTGACGGCGTAAGGTCACGCCTGACACCGTCAGGAAGTACCTGACACGGAGGGGAAGGTGATCGGATGTCGCCCGCGGCGAAAGAGTCCGTGATAGCGGCGTGCTCGTTCTGTCAGAAGCGGAACACCGAGGTCGGGACGCTCGTGGCCGGACCGGGCGTGTTCATCTGCGATGAGTGCGTGGCTCTCTGCTCGACGGTGATCGAGGGGAAGCCCGCGGAGGGCGGACCGCAACTCGCCCCGTGGGACCAGGTGACGAGCCCCGAGGTGGTGCTGGCGAGTCTGCCGCTTATCGCAGCCGCGGGGGCGCAGGTCGAGCGGAACCTCACTCAATGGGTGCTCAAGGCACGGGCGCTGGGAGTGACCTGGGCGCGCATCGGGGAGACGCTGGGGATGACCCGCCAGTCCGCGTGGGGGCGTTTCTCCGGCGAGGACTAACCGGCTTCTTGCCCCTCGGCAAGCCGCGGCCACAGCGCCTCAGCCGGGAATCGGCCCCCTTCGGCCCCTCCGACCCCCTCGGCCCCCTCGGCCCCCTCGGCCCCCTCAAGAATCAAGCACCGCGGCGACGGCCTCGATCTCGACGAGCTGGTCCTTGTAGCCGAGCACGGTGACACCCATCAGAGTGCTGGGGACGTCATGGTCACCGAACGCGTCCCGGACCACCTCCCAGGCGGCCACCAGATCCTCCTGCCGGGCCGATGCGACGAGGACCCTTGTGTTGATGACGTCCTGGAGTGACGCGCCGGAGGCAGCGAGAGCGGTCCGCATGTTCTCAACGGCCTTCAACGCCTGACCCGCGTAGTCCCCGATCGCCGCCGTCGAGCCGTCGTCGTTCAGTGGGCACGCGCCGGCAAGGAAGATCAGGCGGGACTCGGCGGGCGCCGTAGCCGCGTAGGCGTACTCGGCGACATCGGACAAGGAGGCGGAGCGGATCAGAGTGATGGCACGAGCCACGTCGTCGGGTCCTTTCGTATCGAGTGTTGAACGCGGACATCCTGCCAGCGGCCCGCCGGAACCCGCCTTCCCTTTTCCGTCGCCCTTCTCTTTTCCGTGGCCCCCTGGCGCCTCGGCGTTAGATCTTCCCCAGGTCGGCCGCGAGGTCCGCCGCGCGCGAGAGCTCGTCCGCCAGTTCCGTCCGCTCCGCTTCGGTGAGCGTGAGGGCGGCGGCGTCGGCGAGATGGGTACGGGCCGTGGCGGGGTCGTCGAGTTGGGCGGCGAGGTCGGCGCGCAGGATCAGGGCGCGGTAGTGCTCGGCGGTGCCGGACGGGGTCTCTTTCGTGAGGGCACGGTCGAGGATGCGGGCGGCTTGGGCGGGGTCCTCCTTGGAGATGCCGATCAGCCAGGCGTTGTGCACCGCGCGGGCGAAGGGCTCCTTCGGTGCGGGGGCGTGTTCGAGGGAGGCGCCGGTGGGCTGGCCGATGCGGACGCAGTTGCCGCCGGGGTCGGTCAGCAGGAACTGCCGCATGCCGTACGAGGTGTCCTTCAGCTGCCCGATGCGCGGGATGCCACGGGTCGGTATGCGGCCGAGGGAGGCCTTGAGCCGGGCCCGGAAGGTCTCGTACAGCTCATCGACGCGATCGGTGGCGACGTAGCAGGTGGACCAGGACTCGGCCGGGACAACCGACTTGTTGCCGAAGAACTGCAGCTCGATGTCGCTGCCGTAGCTGAGTGCCGCATATGGGTTGGGGCGGGTCTGCAGGTGGTCCACGGCGAAGCCGAGGCGCTCGTAGAACTCCACCAGTTCGGGGATCGACGGGCAGGGGAGGATGGGGATCATCTTCTCGACCATGCGCCAGACGGTAGGCCGCCGCCCCCCTCTAGTCAAACTTGACTAGAGGTCATTGCCGACAGGCCGACAGGCATACGGCCTGCCCCGGGGGCAACGTCCGCTACCCGCCCACCACCGCCCGCACCTCATCCACCAACGCCCCCGCCCGGGCCACCCGCGCCCCCAACTCCCCCGCCCCATCACCCAATTCCCCCAGCAACGCCGCCGCCCGCCCCACGAACCCGGCAGGCGTGTCCGGCATCCCCGCCACCGCCGCCATCGCCCCCTTCTCGTTGAGGCACCAGCGGCGGTGATGGGCGAACAGCGCCTGGACGAGCAGCCCAACGGCCCGCGACGCACACAGCGAGACGTGCAGCACGTCACCGCGCCGGGCCGACTTGGCGGCGTTCGCGACCAGGAACCCCGCCTCCCACACCGCCCCCGCCGGCAGCGCCTCCCGCAGCGGCTCCGGATAGCATCCAGCCTCGGCCCCCGACTCGGCCCGCAGCTCGCCCAGTTCCCCGCCCGGATCGGCCAGCACCCGCCCCAGGGCAACCTCGCCCACATAGCAAGGCGACCAGAACCCCAGCGGATGCCCGACCTGCGTCCCCACCTCGTACCGCCCCGCGCGGCACTCCTCCCACACCGTCCGCACGCGGTCCACGTCCCGCAGGATCCAGTCCACGGCCTGCCCGTCCACGTCCAGCCACGCCCCGCCGTTCACCCACGGCCCCCATCCGCCCGGGCCCGCGACCTCCACCGGCCCGCCGGCCACCTCGGCCGCCAGCCCCCGCAGCCGCTCCACATCCAGCGGGCCCCGGTAGTACACGCCCAGGTCCCAGTCCGAGTCCGGCGTGTGCTCGCCCCGGGCCCGGCTTCCGCCGAGCATGACGCCGACCACGCCCGGGACCTCCACCAGCCGCGCCGCCATGTCCTCGATCCCGATACTCCCGATACTCCCGATCGTCATCGGCCCATCCTCCGCCGCGAAAACTCGGTGGAGCCACACCGATCCCGCTGCATAGGCTCGCGGGATGGCCACTCGTACGTTCCGTATCACCGTCCGCGGTGTGTTCGACGGATTGAGCAATGACCAGCGGTCCGAGCTCCTGGCCCGCGCCGCCGAGCACGACGTACTGCGCGCGGGGTTCACCCCGGAGGGGCATCTCAGCTACGACATCGCGGCCCGGCCCGCCTTCACCTTCCGCTTCCAGGACTCCGGGGAGGCCGAGGAGGACATCCTGGACGCGACGGAGCGTGCCGAGGAAGCGGCGAAGGCGTGGCTGGCGGAGCGCGGCTACGGCTTCAAGAACCTCAAGTCCAGCGCGGAGGATCTGTCCCAGGCGCCCCTGGGCAAGCGGCAGCGCCGCGAGGCCGCTCGCGCCGCTGCCCCGAGGAAGGCGTAGTGGGTCTGGGGACGGTGGCGGTCACGGGGGCCGCGGGGAACATCGGGTCCGTGGTGCGGGAGGCGCTGCGGGGCGAGGCGGAGCGGATGGTGCTGCTCGACCGGGTGCCGCTTCGGCCGGAGGCCGGGAACGAGGAGGTGCACACCGTCGATCTGCGGGACGCGGCTGCCGTGGAGGCGGCGCTCGTGGGGGCCGACCGTGTGCTTCATCTCGGCGGTGTGCCGGATGAGGCGCCGCTTCCGGCTCTGCTCGAAGCCAATGTGCTCGGCACGCACCACGTCCTGGAAGCGGCGCGGCGCACCGGGATCGAGCGGGTGGTGCTGGCGAGCAGCAACCGCGCGACGGGCTTCTACCCGGCCGGGCATCTCACCGGGCCGCGGGAGCCGGCCCGCCCCGACGGTCTTTACGGGGTGAGCAAGGTGGCCGTCGAGGCTCTTGGGCAGCTGTACGCGGACAAGTTCGGGCTGTCCGTGGTGTGCCTGCGTATCGGCAGTTTCGAGCCCGCGCCCACCGAGCCCCGGCATCTGGCGACCTGGCTGAGCCCGCGCGATGCCATCGGCTTCGTCCGGGCCGCGCTGACCGCCCCGGCGTCGACTCGTTTCGCCACGGTGTACGCGGTCTCCGGCAACACCCGCCGCTTCTGGGAGCTCCCCGACCCGGCGGTGCTGGACTACGTCCCCGTCGACGACGCGGAACGCCACGCCGGCGACATCCCCGGCGCGGACCGCCCGGCCGACCCCGCCGCGCCCCAGGCCGGTTCGTACGCCCTGCCGGAGTTCACCCTCGAACACCTCCGGCCCTGACCTGACCGAGACCATTCGCTGGGTGTATCCCTCTCCCTCTGTTGAGGTCTGAGACGCCGCGCTCCGCCACTCCGTTTCCGCCACGGCGGGCTGACCCGTGCCCGACCGGCCGTATGAGGGCACGGCAAGTAGTCTCACCAGCACAGCTGTCGAGGGGGCGACATATGAACACCGGCCGGCACTCGGGCCAGCACGGCATCCAGTTCGAACTCACCCATCGGGGCTCGGCTCGAGGCCGTCTCAGGAAGAGGGCCACCCACACCTGGGCCGGGACCGTGCCCGGTTTCGGGCCGGTCGAGCTGGCGTGTCCGGCGGAGGAGGACCTCTCCCGGGAAACCGTCACCGCCTGGTTGTCGGGACACGGCGTACCCCCCATGTCGTTCACCGGCATCGAGTTCCGCGATCTGCCGCGCCTGGCCAGGACGACGCTGACGGCCGACGGGTGGACGGGCAGACTGCGCCGCCGCCACCTGGCGGTGACGGCGCGCGGTCGGGCGCTGCGGATCGAGATCGCCGAGCGCTCATACCGCTATCAGGTGCTCGGCAGCAAGCTCCGGCATGAGCTGCGGCGTGAGGGAGCCGTCGTCACGATGTCGCGCTCGGAGTGGCGGCATCCGCACGCCATCTCGGGTGCGGGGGAGGGCGGCTGCGACGGGCTGGACATCGGGCTGGCGATCCTGATGGAGGGCGTCTACACGCGCAATCTGACCTTCGGTGGCGCGCTGTATTCGTGGCCCGGACGCTTTCTGAGCCGGCTGGACGATATCCCGGACTTCTGGGACTTGTGAATTCCGGACTTCTGAATCACTGCTGCCGCGCGTACAGGGTGGCCGCCTCGGCCGCCTTACGGGCCAGGGCCTGGCGGAGTTCGTCGGGGGCGAGGACTTCCGCGTCGGCGCCGAACATCAGCAGCGCCTCGGCGGCGCCGAGCGACCGGAAGCGCAGCTCGACCAACTGCCGTTCCGGATCACCGCCGTCCGCTTCCGCGGCGGGCCGCGGGGCGTCAGGGGCCGGCGCGAGATCGGCTTCGTGGATGCGCAGGAATCTGGCCAGGATCTCCCGCCGGACGCCGACCGTGACGGCGACAGGGGCGGGGATGTCGTCGATGCGGCGGCGGAGGGTGTTCCATACGTCGGTCAGCTCCAGGCCGTCGCGCCGCTGAGCGGGCTGGTCGAGGACGGTGGCGGATACGGTGCGGTCGGCCCGGAAGAGCTGGGGCTCGCCGCGGTGGTCGGCGACGAGGTACCAGACGTCGGCCTTGCTGACCAGCCCGTACGGATCGAGGGTGTACGAGCGGACGCGGCTGTCGCGGCCGTGCCGGTAGCGCAGCCGCAGACGCCGGTCGGTGAACACGGCCTGCTGGAGTACGGCCAGGTCGGCGCCCGGGCGCGACGGGCGGCCGCGCCAGCGGGCGGGGTCGATCAGGATGCGGCGGCTGGTCAGGTCCGCATCCGGCCGGTGCGGGGCGGGCAGGGCCGCCATGATCTTGCGCAGCGCGGACCCGATGGCCTGCCCCAGGCCCAGATCGGCGTGGGCGCGGCCGGCCAGCAGTACGAACAGGGCGCGGGCCTCGTCGGCGGTCAGCCCGGTGACGTCGGTGCGGAAGCCGGGCAGCAGGGCGATACCGCCCTGCGGCCCGCGCGTGGTGTAGACGGGCACACCGGCCGCCGACAGCGCCTCGACGTCCCGCATGATCGTGCGGACCGACACCTCCATGCGCTCGGCCAGCACGCCGGCGGGCAGCTGTCCGTGGGTCTGCAACAGCAGCATGATCGAGAGCAGTCGGTCGGATTTCATGGCTTCAAGAATTCCTGCCGTATATGACGCCATCTGTCATATACCCCGCCCAGGATCCATAGTGCGCCCAGAATCCACTACGACGGAACCTGAGCCGAAGGCCCCTCCCCCACCTCCGCCACCACCACGTACAGCGTCACCGCCGCGAAGAACGGCCCCTCGGCAAGGTGGTCGAGAAAACGCCGCGCCGCCTCCTCGCTGAAGTACCCGGCCGCCGCCGCACGCTCCGCGTTGCGCTGGAAGCCGAGGATCCGGTCGGCCGACCGTACGTCGCGGAAGACCGAGGTGACCGGGACGACCGTCGGCACCGCGAAACCGGCCTCCGTCGCGAGCCGGGGCAGTTGGCGGCCGATCAAGGCGTTGCGGACGATCCGGTCGGTGATGTGGCGGGTGTACGCGCGGGAGATCTCGGGGTCGGGGTGGTCGACGGCGAGCGAGTCCCAGTCGGGCTCGGCCATCACCAGCCGCCCGCCCGGCCGCAGCACGCGCCGCGCCTCGGCGAGGACCTGGGCCGGGTCCGTGACGTGCTGGAGGGTGCGGTCGGTGCGGGCGGCGGCGACGCTCGCGTCGGCGAGGGGGAGGTCGTGGGCGTCGGCGAGCCGTACGTCCACGGCGGGGAGGTCCGCCGTACGCCCGCGCGCCCGGTCCACCATCTCCGGGTCGGTGTCGATGCCGATCACCGCCCCGGACGGGGTGACCGCCTCGGCGAGGGCCGCCAGATCGGTGCCGGGGCCGCAGCCCATGTCGAGCACGGTCTGGCCGGGGCGGATGTCGAGCGCGTCGAGCACGAGCCGCTTGTACGAGCGGCCGACGTCGGTCCCGGCCAGCCGGTCGAGATAGCCGATCCGGTCGGGCACCGCCGCCTCGAACATCCGGTCCGTGACCTCGGCCAGGGACCGCAACTCCCGCTCCAGCACCTCGCGCCCCTTGGCCGTCAGCCGCACCGGGCGCTGGCGGCCCTCCCCGGCCAGGGGCTCGATCAGCTCCTTGTCCTCCAGGCGCGTCAGGGCTCCGTAGAGGCTGCCGGGGCCGAGGCGTTCGCCCGACAGTTTCTCGATGGCCGCGTTGATGGCGTAGCCGTGCAGGGGTCCATCGGCCAGGGTGCAGAGCACCAGCATCTGGGCGTCGTTGGTACGCATGAGGCTCCTCGTCTCCGGCGAACAGGGCAGGCTTCGCAGCCATGATACGCGCCGCGTACTACGCGATGCGTAGCATTCGCCGGAACCGGGCCCGGGCCGCCCTATCCTGGGCCCGTACACCCCTCAACCCGATCCGGAGCGACCCCTTGTACTTCACCGACCGCGGCATCGAGGAACTGGAGAAGCGGCGCGGCGAGGAGGAGATCACCTTCGAGTGGCTCGCCGAGCAGCTGCGCACATTCGTGGACCTGAACCCGGACTTCGAGGTCCCGGTGGAGCGGCTTGCGACCTGGCTGGCCCGGCTCGACGACGAAGACGAAGACGAAGACGACTAGCCGAGCAGTCGCGCAGCCCACCCGACCGCTCAGGCCGTATAGCCGCCGTCGACGTTGATCGTGGCGCCCGTGACGTAACCGGCGTCCGGCCCCGCCAGATAGGCGACGAGGCCGGCCACCTCGTCGGCCGTGCCGTACCGGCCCACCGCGAGGTGCGGGAGGGCGGACGCCGCCCACGGCCCGTAGGCCGGGTTCATGTCGGTGTCCACCGGACCGGGCTGGACGTTGTTGACGGTGACCCCGCGGGCGGCGACGTCGCGGGCCAGCTCGCGAGTGAAGCCTGGCCGGCACCGTCCGCGAGGTCGTCAGCCGGTGGCTCAGGAGCGCGGCCCGGGCCATGACCGGGGCGGCCACCCCGGCCGGATGCCTGCTCGTCCACGGAGCGCTCGTCACCGGGGACGCCGCGAGCGAGGTGAAGGCCGATGTGTGCACTCGGCGCCAGGCGGGCGAGCTCATGCTCACCGAGCGCTTCGAACGGGCCCGGCTGTCCGGCGACCTCCCCGTCGGCGTCGATCCGAAGGACGCCGCGCGGTACGTTCTCGCCCTCACCGAGGGCATGGCCGTCCAGGCCGCGTACGGCGCCGACCGCACCGCTCTGGAGCGCCTGGTCGACCTGGCCCTCGACCGACTGCCATGGGAGCGCGCCGAATCCGGGGCCGGGCCGGAGGTCGAGGTCGGGTCCGGACAGCCCCCGGCTGATCAGTCCAGATAGATGAGCGCTTCCGACCGCGCGCTGTCGTAACGCTCCTGCCCGGAGCCGACGAGGTGCCGTGACAGCCCTGTGTCGAGGCCGTAGCCGTTCTCCTTGGCCCAGCCCGCGACGAGATGGTTCACCTGCTTCTGGCCGGTGGTGAAGTGATACTCCGTCTCCTGCGCAGCCGCCTGCCCCGCCTGGGCGATCTGGTCTTCCTTCCAGTCGTAGACGCCCGCGTAGAGAACGCGGTAGACGGCGTCCGTGACGAACCCGGTCGCCGGGCCCTTGCCGGCGAGCGAGGCACCGGCACTGGCGGCGGCCTGTATACCGCCAGTGACGACGAATTCGGACGTCTGGGCGTGGTTGGCCCAGGAGACGGCGTCGTCCTTCTTGTCGCGGGCGATATCGGAGCTGATTCCGTCGTAGAAACCGAAGACGGAGGACGCCCCTTCGATGGCCGCGGCGCGTTCATTGGGGCTGTCGAAGTCCGCCTTGGTCAGGGTCCCGGCGGAGTAGAAGCCCTCGGCGTCGTACATCTCGCCGAACGCCTTACCGTCCTCCGCCACCCCGCGCATGATGCGGGTCAGGGTCTCCCTGGGGACGGACATATGGGCGTCCTTGGGATCGCTCGTGCCGTCGTTCCACACCCCGTCCTTGTCCGCGTACGGACCCGTACGGGTCAGGATCTCGTGGGTTTCGGGGGTGTAGTCGACGAGCATGCCGGCCAGGTTGTCCCGCAGATTCGGGTGCAGACCGGCCCCCTTACGGCCGTCGTCCAGGAGCGTGAGGGTGTCGTGCATGACGCGGGCCTCGGCGTCGGTGTGATACCCGAGGACGTGATCCGTGCCGGGGACGTTTCCGGTGGCCGCCGCTTCGAGCGCGGGCCCCAGGCCCGTACGGCTGTCGGGGTCGTCCCGGTAGTAGATGTCGCCGTCCGGGGTCTGCATCACTATCTTGGGCCAGTCGCGGTCCTGCAGCAGATACTTCAAGCGGTCGTTCTCGCCGTGCGCGCCCGGGTCGAGGAATGCCTTGGCGACGTCGGGCTGCTTGCCCATGATGCCGAGCAGATCATCGAGCGGATCGGTGGATTTGAGGCTGTGGCCCTCGCCCTTCTGCCACTTGTCCGTCCCGTCCTTTTTCTCCACGGCGATGAGATCGTTTCCGATGTCGACCAGGAACTTCTTCCCGTAACCCTTGCCGTGCGTCATGAGGTTGAGGAACGACTGGTAGCCGTAAAGGCTCTCCCCCGGACGCCCGAAATTCTCGGTGCCGACCTTGCGCAGCCCCTCCTGCCACTTCTTGTAGAAGGGGTCGGAGGGCGACTTGGTGGCGGTGGCCAGGGAAGTGGCGACGCCTTCCTGGAGGGCGGTGAAGGCCTTCTTGGCGTCCTTGTCGTCATCCTTGGCGAGGCTGTTGAACTTGTTGTTCAGTTCGATGGTGGCCTTGGGGCCCATACTGTCCAGGAACGTCTGGCTGAACGCCTTGTCGTGCCGGTTGTCCCGGAACAGCCGCTGAAACTCGGCCATCTCCGTTTTGTCGAGCTCATCGCCGGAGTTGAGCTTGGTCGCGAGGTCCTTGGCCTCCTTGGCCTCGACCTTCTCGATATCGCCTTCCGCCGCGCCATTGAACCCATCGACCGCGCCGTCGACGAGATCGGGATCCGCCACGGCCGCCTTGAGCGCGAGCTTCACCCCCCGGTCGGCGTCGTCGACCGCCTTGACCGCCGCCTCGATATGCCGGGTCCACGTCCGCTCGACGTCGCGCATCCCGGGCTCGTGGTGCGCGGCATTGGCCGCGGAGGCAGTGGCCTTCGAGTAGTCATAGCTCGCGACACCGGCGTCCGAGACCTTCATACCGGCCTTCACGGCGTCCGCGACCGCCGACTTCACCTTCCCGCGCAACTCGACGAACTGGCTGTGCGCGTCCCGCAGGATCGAGGCGACGGCGCGGGCCTCCTTGGGCGCCGCGGTGAACTGCTCGTCGGTCAGCTGCATATTGGGGCGCGCGACCAGATGTGACGCACCATTCCAGGTCCCGTCGAGCCCGACCGATTTGACCTTGCTGTCGTAGATCTTCTGGACCGCTTCGAACTTCTTGGCGGCCTCGTCCCATTTGGTGGCGGCCGACTCGAGGAGCGACAGGTCGATGGTCATGACCTGGTGGTACGTGAGCACGAGTTCCCCTTCAGCGGATCTTCTCAGCGGATTTCCGAGGCGCGAGACGGGAACTGCGTGTCTTGCGGGCATGGAGCAAGCGGGACGAACGGCATGATTCCCCCGTGACCAGTCATCAAGTGGAACGCCATATTCGGCGATTGCACCCTACGAAGCTAGCAGCGCTGCGTACATACCTTGTTCAAAGCTCAAAAGCTTGAGGACGATCTGAGGCGGTCGGCGACGGCAGCGATCGTTACGCCACCACCGGGCCCCGCCCCGGTGCCCCCGCCTCGTAGTCCAGCCGGGGGTCGGACGCCAGCACCGCCTGCTGGAGGCGCTGCAGCTTCGCCGACGGCTCGATTCCCAGCTCCTCCGTCATGGCCAGGCGCAGCCGCTGGTAGACCGCGAGGGCGCGGGTGCGCTGACCGGAGCGGTGGAGGGCGAGCATGTAGTGACCGTGCATGCCCTCGTGGAAGCGGTGCTCGACGACGAGCGAGGCCAGATCGCTCAGCGCCTCCTGGTGGCCACCGAGCCGCAGCCGGGTCTCGATGCTGCGCTCGGTGACCGTGAGCCGGGACTGTTCGAGCCGGGCGACCTCGGCCTGCAGGGGGCGTCCGTGCGGCGCGACGTCGACCAGGGCCGGGCCCTGCCAGACCGACAGGGCCCGCCGGAAGGCCGTATCGGCGGCCCGCTCGTCGCCTGCCTCCAGCGCGTGTTCGCCCTCGGCGACCCGGTCGCGGTAGCGGTGGACGTCGAGCTGGCCGTAGCGCAGCGCCAGGGCGTAGCCGCCGGGCCTGGTCTGCAGCACGTCCCGGGCGACCGCGGCCGACGGGACGCCGAGCGCCTGGACGAGCAGCTTGCGCAGGTGCAGGACGTACGTCTGGAGCGTGGTCAGCCCGGTGCGCGGCGGCCGCTCGCCCCACAGCTCGGTCATCAGGGACTGTACGGGCACCATCCGGCCGTCGTTGAGCAGCAGCAGGGACAGGACCTTGCGCGGCTTCATCGCGCTGGGCACCGCCGACTGGTCGCCGTGGCGCAGCGTCAGCGGTCCGAGGACGCTCACATGCATGGGTGGAGCCACCTCCTCACACATCACCTGCGGTACGCGCGTACGAACAGGTCGGCGGCCCTCTCACAGATGGCCGCGGCTTCGTGCCCGGGCAGCGGGCGGGTGCCGTACATCGACTGGTGCAGGCCCTGCTGGACGAGCAGGGCGACGAACTGGCGGGCGACGGTGGCCGGGTCGTCGACGCTCAGCTCGCCGCGCTCGGTGCGGCGGGTGAGCAGGTCGACGAGGTACGTCACGAGCTGCCGGGGCTCGCCGTCCGCGCAGGCCGGGCGGAGCGAGGGATGGCGGGCCACCTCGGAGATGACCAGGCGGCGCAGCGCGGAGGCGCGCTCGTCGAGCAGCACCTGGAGCACCCGGTGGCCGAAGGAGACCAGGGCCGTCTCGGCGTCCGCCGCGCCCGCACCCTCGTTTTTGGGTTCGTCGGCGAGGTCAGGAGTGAGGTCGGGGGTGAAGCGGGCGGCCACCCGCTCCCGTTCGTTCTCGACGGCCGCGAGGAACAGCCGCTGCTTGTCCCCGAAGTGGTTGTAGACGGTCTGCTTGGACACATGGGCCTCGTCGGCTATGACGTCCACGCTCGCCCGGGTGTATCCCTCGCGCAGGAAGACGGCGACAGCCGCCTCCAATATGGCCTGCCGCTTGGCGGGCTGAGGGCCCGCCGGCCGGCCCACGGCGCCGCGTGGCCGCGGCGCGCTGTCCGTCCGCAAGGCTCCGTCCTCCTGACTCACCGGCTCCGATGCGCACTTGCCCCGGATGGACTTGCGAGTCTAGCCTTCCATCACTTCACTGGACTAGTCGGTCCAGTCCAAAAAATTACGACCCCACGCCCCACGAGGAGAGAGCTCCATGAGCGCACCGGAGAACAGCGACGCCCTGCGCCACCTCACCCTGGCGCCCGAGGCGCAGAACCAGCTGTTCCTGGAGGCCCGTACGGCCAACACGTTCACCGACGAGCCGGTCACGGACGAACAGGTCCGCGCCATCTATGAACTGGTCAAGTTCGCCCCCACCTCGATGAACCAGCAGCCGCTGCGCGTGGTCCTGGTGCGCTCCGAGGAGGCCCGCGCCCGCCTCGTGTCCCATATGACGGGGCGCAACCAGGAGAAGACGGGGAAGGCGCCGCTGGTCGCGGTCCTCGCGGCCGACCTGGACTTCCACGAGGAGCTGCCCAAGCTGGTGCCGTTCATGGAGAACCCGCAGGACGTCTTCGCTGAGCCGAACCTCCGCGAGTCCTCTGCTCGGTTCAACGCCGCGCTGCAGGTGGGCTACTTCATCCTGGGCGTACGCGCGGCCGGGCTTGCCGCCGGGCCGATGATCGGCTTCGACCACGAGGCCGTGTCCAAGGAGTTCTTCGAGGACGGCCGGCACCGGGCGGTGTGCGTCGTCAACATCGGCATGCCGGGGCCCGACGCCTGGATGGGCCGGCTGCCGCGCCTGGAGTACGACGAGGTCGTCACGACCGTCTGACCGGGCCGCCTCATGAACAGACCGCCTGTGCCCCGACGGCGGGGCACAGGCGGTCGTCTTTGTGCTTCTTGGAACTTCTTGGAGCTCAGCTCTCGATCAGCTCATGGAACGCGACGGTGTCGAAGATGTCCTCCATCCTCGTCGCTCTGCCGTCCCGCATCGTCCAGGAGTGGACGAAGTCCAAGGTCGCGGTGGTGCCCGTACGCGAGGTCACCTCGCGGGTACCCAGGACGACGACCCGGTCCCCCTGCTCGATGAACTCCTGAGGGCTGAGCTTCATCCCGCCGAGCACGGTCGGGACATGGGCCAGGAATTCCTTGACCCCGGCATGGCCCAGCTTGGTGCCGCCGAGGCCGTACTTGGCCATCCCGCCCGGGTGGACCCACTCCACGTCCGGATGCATCCCCGAGAGGATCCCCTCGACGTCCCGGTCGCGGAAGCCCGCGTAGCACGCCCGGATGGCCTCGATGTTCTGTGACGCCACGGTTGTTCGCATCTCCTCGGTGTCTTCTCGGTTCAGGCGGCGGGCGCGGCGGGGGCGGCGGAAGCGTCCGGGCGCGGCTTCACGTGGTCGGGGTACAGCGCCTCGAGGGTCTGCCGTACGCCCTCGCGCCACGGCACCCGGCAGGGGCCGGTGAGCTCCAGGCGCCGCGCCGGGTCGAACTGGTAGGTCTCCCGGGTGACCTCGCTGGGCACCAGCTTGGCCTCGACGCCGGTGAGCTCTTCGAGGTAGCGCACACAGTCCGTCATGCCCACCGGCTCGTCACCGCCCCAGTTGACCAGCGTGGCGGGCACGGACGCGGCGGCCCACAGCTCGGGCACCTGGCCGACCAGGTCGTCGGTGTGCAGCAGCGAGCACCAGTTCTGGCCCTCCAGCGGCACCGGTATCGGCTCACCGGCCAGCATCCGCTTGAAGTAGAGCATCGGCACCCCGCCGTAGCCCCCGGGCCCGTACGCGATGTTGAGCCGGGCGATGGTGGTCGGCAGGTTCAGCACGCTCGCGAAGGCCCGTACGGCGCCCTCGGCGGCGATCTTGCCCACGGGGTAGGCGGGCAGCCAGTCGGCGACCCCGTCGACCGGGTCGTCCTCGGCGTACGGGTGATCCAGGGTCTGTCGCTTGTAGAGCGCGCCCGTGGAGACGTACAGGAACGCCTCCGCGCCGCGGCAGTGGGTCATCAGCCGGCCGCAGGCGACGGAGTTGACCTCGATCGCGGCGTTGAAGTCACCGTCCTCGCCGCGCCGCACCGCCGAGTGGATGACGTGCGTGAAGTCGTCGGGGAGCCCGTCGTACGCGGCGCCGCCGAGGTCGTTCATGTCCCAGTGGTACGTCCTGATCCCGCGGGCTCTCAGCTCCTCCTCGACGCCCGGGGTGGCGAACCGGCCCAGGCACCAGACCTCGTTGTGCTCGGCCAGCGCCTCGGCCACCGGGCGGCCGACCTGTCCGCTGCCGCCCGTGACCAGGATCTTCTTGCCTTTCAACGTGCTCTTCTCCTCTTGCCTGCGCTAATCGCGCGCTCATTACTCGCCGTCGCCCAGCGCGCGGTCGAGTTCCCTGCGCAGGATGGCCTGGAAGGTCGCGACGTGCTGGGGCCCCATCAGGGTGTAGTGCTCGCCGGGCACGTCGATATAGCGGTTGGCCTCGGTAGTGTGCTCGTCCCACCTGCGCAGCTCGTTGTTGAGCCAGTCCTCCTTGGTGCCGCGCAGCGGGATGGCGTAGAAGACCGTCATCGAACGGGTGGTGCCGGTGGGCGTATAGCCGCGGCCGAGGTCGGTGAGCCCGTTGGCCAGCTCGGCCCAGGCCGTGAACTTGTCCAGGTCCAGATCGAGCTCGGCCAGCCGGCCCTGCGGGGCGATCGTGAGGAAGTGCGCCAGCTGCTCCTCCTTGCGCAGCCCGCGCAGCTGCCCGGGGAGGTCGAGGGACTGCTTCTTGTTGATCAGGTCGAGGAAGAACGCGAGGTTGGCCGCGGTTTCGACGAAGTCAAGCTCGTCCATGCGGGACTTGATATGCGGCGGGAGGTTGAAGCTTCCGACGAAGTCGACGCGCTCGCCCTGCGCCTCCAGCTCCTTGGCGATCTCGAAGGCCACGGCGCCGCCGTACGAGTAGCCGGCGACGGCGTACGGGCCGTGCGGCTGGGTGGCGCGGATGGCCTCGACGTACGTGGCGACCATCTCCTCGAAGCTCGCGAAGGGCCGCTCGCCCTCGTTGAACCCCCGGGCGCGCAGGGCGTGGAAGGGCCGGTCACCGACGAAGTACTTGGCGAGGTTGACGAAGACCAGCACCTCGCCGACGCCCGGGTGCACACAGAACAGCGGCGTCTTGTCGCCCGCGGCCTGCAGCGGCACCACCGGGTCGTACGCCACAGCCGCCGCCGAGCCGCCCTCGCCGAGCCGGGCGGCGAGGGCGCGCACGGAGGGGGCGGTGAGCACGGTGATGATCGGCAGATCCACGATGCCCAGGCGGCGGCCCACCTGGCGGCGCAGCCGCAGGATGTCCAGCGAGGTCCCGCCGAGGTCGAAGAAGCTCGCGGTGACGCTGACCTCGTCCGGGGCCATGTCGAACATCTCGGCATAGATCTCGGCGAGCACCCGCTCGGTCTCGCCGTCCGGCGCGGTGTACCCGCCGAGCCTGCGGGTGGTCAGCTCGGCGACGCGCGCGATGACGTCGTCGAAGCCGCCGGACTCCAGGCGGATGCGCATCCGCCGGCGCAGCGTCTTGCCCAGGCTGGTCTTGGGGAACGCCTCCTTGGGCAGCGGCAGGATGAGGGAGGGCCGGAACCCCCAGTGCATCACCACGGTGGAGCGCACGGCGGTGAGCAGCCGGTACAGGCCCGCCTCGGGGCTGGCCACCTCGGGGCTGGCCACCTCGGGGTTGAACACCTCGGGGTTGAACGCCTCGGGGCTGACCGCGATCACCAGCTGCTCGGTGTCGCTGCCCGGCCGCCGGGTCGGGAAGGCCGCGACATAGCCGCCGGCCACGCCGTCCAGCTGCTCGAGCGCCGCCTCCATCTCATGACTGAAGTAGTTGACGCCATTGACGATGATGCTGTCCTTGCTGCGCCCGACCAGGGTGAGCCGGCCGTCGTCGATACGGCCCAGATCGCCGCTGCGGAACCAGCCGTCGGGGGTGAATGCCTCGCGGGTGGCCTCCTCGTTGTTGTAGTAGCCCGTTGTGATCATCGGGCCGCTGAGCTGCAACTCCCCCACTTCGCCCGCGGGCAGCGCGCGATGCTCGTCGTCGGCCACCCGGATGGTCAGCGCCTTGACGGGCGTGCCGAGGTTGGCGAACTCCTGGCCCGCGTCGACCTGCGGGAAGTCGCGGTTGTAGATGCTGCCGGCGCACGTCTCGGTCATGCCGAAGGCGGGCCACAGCGCGGACCGCCGCAGGCCGTACGGGGCGTAGTTGGCGAGAAACGCCTCACCGGTGGCGACGACATTGGCCTCGCCGCCGCTCACGATGTGGCGCAGCGCGCTCAGATCAAGCCGCTCCCCGCCGCCCCGGCCCTCCCCGCCTTCCCTGACCTCCCCGCCCGGCACCACCTCCTCCGCGAATTCATGGGCCGCGGAATTAAGCGGGCCGAGGAGGAAATTCGGGGTGAAGGTCATCGTCACCTTGTGACGGGAGATGATGCGCAGGAACCGCTGCGGCTCCTCGAGGATGACGGAGGCCGGGGCGTGCAATTGGTTCGCGCCCACGTAAAGCGGCAGCAGATGCGCTTCCAGAAGCGCCGCGACATGGTCGTAGGAAATCCAGTTGAAGGTGGTGTCGGCGGCAGTGAGCTGCTGCTTGTCCGACTTCCCTGCCATGGATGCCAGAAGGTTTCCATGGGAGAGCATCACGGCTTTGGAATTTCCGGTGGAGCCGGAAGTCAGCACCAGCAGGGCGAGGTCTTCCGGCGCGGCCCGGTGGATGTCCGGCGCGGGTTCACCGCCGCCGAGCCCTTCCACCGGGGCCACGGCGAGCCCCGGCACATCGGGCAGCTCGGCGCGCGTCGCCTCGGTGGTGACCAGCAGCGGACGGTCGAGCAGCCGGTCGACATGGGCGAGCTGCGCGGCCCAGCGGGCGGGGTCGCCCGGCACCGGCGCCATGGGGCAGGGGACGAACCCGCCCAGCAGACAGGCCCAGAAAACGGAGAGAAATTCCCGCTGGTCATCCAGCAGCAGCGCGACCTTGTCACCGGCCCTCAGCCCACGGGACCGCAGGCCGGTGAGCAATCGGAGCGCGGAATCGAGAAGTTCAGAATAGGGCTGGCGTATGGATTCGCCCTCCGCGCCGTCGGGCAAGTAACCTACCCCCGAATAGGGGTACTCCACCGCTGCCCTGACCAGCAGCTGGGTCACGGAACGCAGTTCCTGGACGTCTTCGGGCGTTGAGTATTTCAAGGACTGTCTTGACATGACCCATTTGACCCTTCCCCCCCGATTCCGAGGCCCTGAAGGTAACAGCCTCGAACATTCGCACTCCATGACTCTCCAGTCAGGCTCTAGCGGCGCTCTAGCGAATCCCGGCCGACGACCGCCCGCGCCGAATCAGCCACCCCGGCATGCCTGAGGTCGCCACTTGACTCCCCGGATCCGCGATATATCGTGTCTAGTAGAAGACGCGATATGTTGCGTCGCGTCTGCCGCGGGGTCCGGTCAGGGGTCCCGCCAGTGCCCAGCCAGGGGAGGCCAGGGATGTCAGGGATGTCAGGCCAGTCCAAGTGGTCGTTGACCGAACCACAGAACCTCACCTTCGACGACCTCGTATCCACCCTCCAGGTGCGCGTCGTGGGCGGCACCATCAACGTCGTCGGGACCGACACCGGCCCCGCCCGCCTGGAGCTCACGGAAATCGACGGCCCGCCGCTGACCGTCACCCACGAGGACGGCGCGCTGAAGGTCGGCTACGACGACGTGCCGTGGAAGGGCTGGCGCAAGTGGCTCGACCACAAGGGCTGGAACCGTACGGTCCATCTCACCCTCGCCGTGCCCACCGACACCAGCGCCTCGGTCGGGGCCGTCGGCGCCGGAGCCGTCGTCTCCGGGCTCACCGGCCGCACCGATGTGCACGGCGTCACCGGCGACATCACCCTGCTCGGGCTGACCGGCCCGGTCCACGCCGACACCGTCTCGGGGCGGGTCGAAGCCCAGGCCGTCACCGGGCGGCTGCGCTTCAACTCCGTCAACGGCGACCTGACCGTCATCGAGGGCTCGGGCCCGTCCGTCCACGCGGACACGGTCAGCGGCGACATCGTGCTCGACCTCGCCGTCACGACCACCTCGGGCGGCGCGGACATCGCCCTCAACAGCGTGTCCGGCGAGATCGCGATCCGGCTGCCGCACCCCGCCGACGCCGAGGTCGAGGCGCACACCACGAGCGGAGCGGTCTCCAACGCCTTCGAGGATCTGCGGGTCACCGGCCAGTGGGGGGCCAAGCGCGTATCCGGCCGGCTCGGCGCGGGCAGCGGCCGGCTCAAGGCCACCACCGTCACGGGCGCGATAGCGCTGCTGCGCCGCCCGCCCACCGAAGAGGACGCCCCCGCGCAAGGCCCTGACCACCCCGAAGGAAAGGTCCTCTGATGGCCCCCGTCTTCGCCCACGGCCGGCTACGGCTCTACCTCCTCAAGCTGCTCGACGAGGCACCGCGCCACGGCTACGAGGTCATCCGCCTGCTGGAGGAGCGCTTCCAGGGCCTGTACGCGCCCTCCGCCGGCACCGTGTACCCGCGCCTGGCCAAGCTGGAGGCCGAGGGCCTGGTCACCCACACCACCGAGGGCGGCCGCAAGGTCTACTCCATCACCGACGCCGGCCGTGCCGAACTGGCCGACCGCGGCGGCGAGCTGGCCGACCTGGAGGTCGAGATCCGCGAGTCCGTCGCCGAGCTCGCCGCCGAGATCCGGGAGGACGTACGCGGCTCCGCCAGCGATCTGCGGCGCGAGATGCGGGAGGCGGCGCAGCAGGCCCGTACCTCGGGCAACACCTCCGACACGAAGGGCGGCAAGGACGGGAAGGGCGGGAAGCGCGGGTCGTGGGAGGGCCCGTGGGGGGACAAGGAGGCGTGGCGGCTGGCGAAGGAGGAGATGCGGCGCGCCAAGGACGAGTGGAAGGAGCAGGCGCGCCGGGCCAAGGAGGAGAGCCGCCGCGCCCGGCAGGACGCCCAGCGCGCCCGGCAGCAGGCGAAGGACGCCCAGGACCTGGCGCGCGAGGAGGTCCAGCGGATGGCCCGGCGGCTGCAGGAGCAGACGCAGGAACACCTGAGGACGGGCGACTGGCAGAGCGCCGTACGCGAGGGGCTGGCCGAGGTGTCGCGCGGCATAGGGCGTATCTCACGGCCGGGCGCGGGGGCCGCGGAGCACGCCGAGGCGGAGTACGTCGTCGAGCGCGCGGACGCGCCCAAGGCGGCGGCCGAGCACGCGCCCAAGGAGGGCGCGCCCAAGGAGGGCGCGCCCAAGGCCGCAAGGCATGAGCCGGAGCGGGCAGGGCACGAGCCGGAATGGGCCCGGGACTTCACCCCGTCCGGCGACCCCGCCCGCGATCTGGACCGGCTCCTGGACCGCTTCCGTGACGACGTCCGCGACACGGCCCGCGACCACGGCGTGAGCGCCGCCCACGCGGCCGAGGCCCGGCGGCGGCTCGCGGCGACCGCGGCGCAGATCACGGCACTGCTGCGGGAACAGGTGAAGGAATAGGCCCCCGCCCTCCCCATGCGCTGGCTATCCTTCGCCCTCGGCTTCCCCCCACTTCCGCCGCCTCGCCAGGTTCTCGTCCGAGTCTCATCCGAAGAGGTAAAAGTGACGCAGTACCAAGCCCTCGCCCGCCGCATGTGGCACCAGCTGGAACCGGTGCACGCCAGCCTCTACTTCGCCCCGCAGGCGTACGAGGAGGCCGCGGCGCTCGGCTACGACGTCGAGTCCCGCTGGCCCAGCTACTTCGCGTGGCGGGCCGCCCCGCTGGGCGCGGTCGGCCCCGAGCTGGTGACGGCCACCTTCTACAGCTTCAGCCCGCGCACGATAGCCGAGTACGTCCCCGCCGTCTGGGCCACGGCCGCCCCCGACAAGGTGGTGGCGGCGCGGCTGCGCGCGGTCGACCGTACGTTCCGCGCGCTGCTCGGCGACCGGGTCGGCGGGCAGGACATCGCCGAGGCCGCGGCCCTGGCCAAGGAGGCGGCCGAGGCCGCGCCCCTGGCCGCCCGCCCCCTCGCCGCCGCCAACCGCGACCTCGGCTGGTCCGACGAACCCCATCTGGCCCTGTGGCAGGCCACCATGGTGCTGCGGGAGCAGCGCGGAGACGGCCATCTGGCCGCGCTGCTCACCGCCGGTCTCGACCCGTGCGAGGCGCTGGTGTCCTTCGCGGGAGTCGGCGCCGCCCCGAAGGAGAACTTCGACGGCCGCGGCTGGACCGCGGAGGAGTGGAGCGCCGCGGCCGGCCGGCTGGCCGAGCGCGGCTGGCTCGACGCGGACGGGAACGCCACCGAGCGCGGCCGTCAGGGCCGCGACGCGATCGAGCGGCAGACGGACGAACTGGCCGCGGCGCCCTGGCGCGCGCTGGGCGCCGAGCGGGCCGAGCGCCTGGCGGAGCTGGTGCATCCGCTGCTCGCGGCGGTGTTCGAGGCGGGCATGCTGCCGGCCCAGAGCACGCTGGGTATCGCCGCGGTCCAGGTCGCGTACGCGTAGCCATACGCCTGGCGAACGCCCTTGACCTCAACCGTAGTTGAGGTATCAGGATCGCGGGCGGGGGCTGACGGAGGCGGAGCAGCCCCCGCCAGCCCCCCGCCCGCGAACCTGAAGGAGCCCCCATGCCCGGCGCCCCCAACCCCCTCCCCGACCTCACGCGCCCCGACGTCGGCGCCGCCCTGTTCTCCACCTGGAGCGTCGGCACGCCCGAGCGGCAGCGGGCGACGGCGGACGCCATTGCCGCCGCCTGGGACTCCCGCCCCTGGCCGAGCCCGCAGCTGCTGTCGCAGAACCTCTACGTGGGAACGGACGGCGACACGCTGATGCACCACGCCCAGCGGACGAGCGAGGAGGCGTACCACGCGTTCGTCCGCACCCAGCGCCAGGAGCGGGTCGACCAGATCGACGCCGCCGTTCCGGGGATCAGGCGCAACGGCATCGCCAACTACCGCCGCTACCGCGGCTTCGACACCCGGACGGAGAACGATCCGCGAGTGCCCGGGTGCATCGCCGTCATCGAGCTCGACTTCGACGACCCGGACCTGCGGCGCCAGTGGATCGACCTGGTCATCGAGGCCCTGGAGACGGACCCCGACCCGAGTCCGGACCTCATCTCCGCCGACTTCCACCTGATCGTCGACGGCGCCCGCCATCTGGCCAACGACCGCACCCGGGCGCTCAACTACGCCCAGTGGACGAGTGAGGAGGCGTACGACGCGGCCATCGCGTCAGCCGCCCCGGGCGTCGGCTCGGTGACCCCTGAGTGGGAGCGGATCCGAAACTTCCCGGGCTTCCGAGGAAGCAAGATCAAGCGCTACGGCTTCGAACGAAGCTTCGTACGACCGTAAAGCCGTAAAAGCAGCCTCAGACCGTCAGCACAACCTTCCCGAAAAGGTCCCCGCCCGCCATCTTCTCGAACCCCTCGCGGGCCCGGTCCAGCGGCAGCACCGAGTCGATGACCGGCCGCACCCCGCGCGCCGCGCAGAAGCTCAGCAGGTCCTCCAGCTCCTCCTTGCTGCCCATCGTGGAGCCGACGACCTTCAGCTCCAGGAAGAAGATCCGGTTGAGCTCCGCGGACTTGGGGCTGGGCCCGCTGGTCGCGCCCGAGATGACGAGGGTGCCGCCGGGCTTGAGGGACTTGATGGAGTGCGACCAGGTCGCCGCGCCCACCGTCTCGATCACCGCGTCCACGCGCCGCGGCAGCCGCTCCCCCGGCTCGTACGCGCCCTCGGCGCCCAGGTCGACCGCGCGCTTGCGCTTGGCCTCGTCGCGGCTGGTGGCCAGCACCCGCAGCCCGGCCGCCGCGCCCAGCACGATCGCCGCGGTGGCCACGCCGCCGCCCGCGCCCTGGACGAGGACGCTGTCGCCGGGGCGCACGCCCGCGTTGGTGAAGAGCATGCGGTAGGCGGTCAGCCAGGCCGTCGGCAGGCAGGCGGCCTCCTCGAAGGAGAGCTCCTTGGGCTTGGGCAGCAGATTCCAGGTGGGGACGGCGACCTTCTCCGCGAAGGTGCCCTGGTAGCGCTCGGTGAGGATGGAACGGGGCTCGCGGGGGCCGACGCCGTGCCCGCTCTGGCCGATGACCGAGTGGACGACGACCTCATTGCCGTCCTCGTCGATCCCGGCCGCGTCACAGCCCAGGATCATCGGCAAGGACTCCTCGCCGAGGCCGACGCCGCGCAGCGACCACAGGTCGTGGTGGTTGAGCGAGGCGGCCTTGACGGTGACGGTCGACCATCCGGGGCGCGTCTCGGGCCCGGGGCGCTCGCCCAGTTCGAGGCCGTTGAGCGGCTGGTCGCGGTCGATACGTGCGGCGTAGGCAGCGAACATGATCCCGACCATAGGCGCGCCGGCCGAGCGACGGAACCACACCACGATGTGACACGCGCCGCGCGCCCGCGCCCGGGGGCCACCCAGCCCTGCACTTCGCGACCGCCCGCATCGCGACCGGCCCGAGGCGGGCGCCGCCGCCGACCGGCGCGGCCGTCAGCGCGGGCGACTTGGACGGCGGCCGTCGAGTCCGGCCACACCAGCGCGGCGGGCGAGCGGCGGGAGACCGGCACGGCGCCCCTGGCCGCCGCCTCAGCGGGCGGCAGCGGTCCGCGCGGCGGGCTACCCCGTGGCGCAGGCCCCACGCCGCCCCTCGCCGAGGGCGCCCCGGTCGGCATGGGGCCGGTGGGGCCGCC
>NZ_JBSFMM010000175.1:0-23751 GCF_053599555.1 Streptomyces sp. NPDC000941 | reverse complement strand
TATCTGATCCAGCCCGCCCGGCGTTTGCGAGTGCGCGGCGGAGTCGCGTGGCGATACCGCGAGCGGGGCCGCGGGAGAACAGCCCCCGCGGCCCCGAGGCCCCGGCCCGGCCCGGCGGGTGCCCGGCCCAGCGGGTGCCCGGCCCAGCGGGTGCCCGGGCCAGCGGGTGCCCGGGCCAGCCCGATGGATGCCCGGGCCAGCTCTCGCCGGGCCGAGGCACCCGCCGGACACCGGTCAGATGTGGGCCGCTCCCGCGCCCGCCTCCGCGTTGTCGCCGCGCTTGGTGAACGCCGCCACAGCGGCCGCCAGGAGCGAGACGACGCCCGCGACGGTGAAGGCGACGCCCATCCCTGACACGAAGGTGTGATGCGCCACGCCGGTGATCTTGTCGACCATGTCCGGCGGCGTGTTCGGGGCGAGCGGGGCCTTGCCGACCTCGACCGCCTTGGACGCCTGGTCCAACTGCTGCCCGGACAGCGGCCCAAGGCCGGCCCGCTGCCAGGCGCCGGGCAGGTCGTCGTCGACCTTGGCGGCCATGACCGCGCCGAGCGCGGCCGTACCGATGCTGCCGCCGACCTGCATGGAGGCCTGCTGGAGGCCGCCGGCGACGCCGGAGAGCTCGATCGGCGCGTTGCCGACGATGACCTCGGTGGCGCCGACCATCACGGGGGCGAGCCCGAGGCCGAGGAGGCCGAACCAAAGGGACATCTCGCCGGTGGAGGAGTCCACGTCGAGGGTGGAGGCGCCGAACATCGACACGGAGGTGATCAGCATGGCGCCCACCAGCGGGATCCGCGGCCCGAGCTTGGTGATCAGCAGCCCGGCCAGCGGCGAGGCGACGATCATCATGGCGGTCAGCGGCAGCAGGTGCAGCCCGCTGTCGACGGGGCTCATACCGTGCACGTTCT
Organism: Streptomyces sp. NPDC000941; assembly: GCF_053599555.1. Taxonomy (NCBI): domain Bacteria; kingdom Bacillati; phylum Actinomycetota; class Actinomycetes; order Kitasatosporales; family Streptomycetaceae; genus Streptomyces; species Streptomyces sp. NPDC000941. Next base: position 22,843 of record NZ_JBSFMM010000175.1, on the reverse strand, counting down.
GCAGGTAGAAGGTGACGAAGAAGATCCCGCCCATGAACCCGAAGGCCATCAGCACCATCAGCACGGTGCCGGCGGACAGCGGGACGGAACGGAACATGCGCAGCGGCAGCAGCGGCTCGCTGGTCCTGGTCTCCCAGAACGCGAACGCCGCGAAGCAGACGACGGAGATCCCGAGGAACAGCAGCGTCCGGGAGTCGCCCCACTGCCATTCGCCGGACTTGATCACTGCCCAGATCAGGCAGAACATCGCGCCGGACAGCAGCGCGATACCGGGGATGTCAAAGGACTTGGGGGCGTTCTCGGCGCGGTGGTCCTTGAGGATGGCCAGCCCGAAGACGAGGGCCAGGACACCGACGGGAACGTTGACGTAGAAGACGGACTGCCAGTTGACGTGCTCGACGAGCAGACCGCCGATGATCGGTCCGCCCGCGGTGGACGCCCCGATCACCATGCCCCAGATGCCGATGGCCATGTTGAGCTTCTCGGCCGGGAAGGTGGCGCGCAGCAGGCCGAGCGCGGCGGGCATCAGCAGGGCGCCGAACAGGCCCTGGAGTACGCGGAAGACGACCAGCAGGGTCACGCTGCCGGACAGGGCGATGGCGGCCGAGGAGACGGCGAAGCCGACGACCCCGATCAGGAAGGTCTGGCGGTGACCGAAGCGGTCACCGAGCTTGCCGGCCGTGATCAGCGAGACGGCGAGGGCGAGCAGATAGCCGTTGGTGATCCACTGGGCGTCGGCGAGCGAGGCGTGGAGGTCTTCGGCGATGGCTGGGTTGGCGATCGCGACGATCGTGCCGTCGAGGGCGACCATCGTCACACCGATGGCGACGGTCAGCAGCGTCAGCCATGGGTGGCCCCGCAGTCCCTTCGGGGGATCGGGTATGGGAGGTTCCGGCGCCGCGTGGGCGACGGTGGTCTCAGACGTCATGTGGGGAGGCTAGTGTCAGTCGCTGACAATTGACAAACAAGTTCACCATTCGGTAACTGTCAGCTTTCCCACGGGTATGGTGAGCGGCCCGAACACGCCAGAAAGAGAGCCCTCACAGGTGACAACGGACCAGGCGGTGGCCCCGCCACCAGCGGGACTTCGGGAACGCAAGAAGCAACGCACACGAGCCGCCCTGGTGCACTCGGCCCTGGAGCTGTTCACCCGGAACGGATACGACCACACGACGGTCGACGAGATCGCGGACGCGGTCGACGTCTCCCAGCGCACCTTCTTCCGGTACTTCGCCAACAAGGAGGAAGTCGCCTTCGCCGCCCAGGATGTGGCGGAGTCCCACTTCTTCGCCGCCCTGGTCGACCGCCCCGCCGACGAGGCCCCGCTCGCCGCCCTGCACGGCGCCATCCTCGACGCCTGGGACACCATCGGCGAGGCCGTGGCGCGGCTGGTCCCCCAGGACCTTCATATGCGCATGTACTGCGTGATCGAGTCGACCCCCGCCCTGCTGGCCGTACATCTGCGCCGCACCGCCGAGCTGGAGGAGCGGCTGGCCCGGGAGATCGCCCGCCGCGAGGGGCTTGACGTCGACGCGGATCCGCGGCCGCGCCTGGTGGTCGCGGCGTTCGGCGGGGCGATCCGGGTGGCGGGCCGGCTGTGGGGCGAGCGCCAGGGGACCAGCATGGAGTCGCTGCGGGGCCTGACCGCCTCCCATCTCGACCATGTCGGGGCGGCGCTGGCCGAACGATGGGACAGATAATCCCAAATCAGACAAACCCAGTAAAAAGCCCCCGGCGAAATCCCCTTCAAACGTGAGAAGCGTCACGGCATTTGGCAGCCACCGCCACCCGTCTCCTAGGGTGTCCCGCGGTGACTCCCTTCTCTGAGCTCGGCTCCCCCTCCCCCGGCTCCACCGCCTGGCGTGCGCTGCTCGCCCTGGCGGTGGTGTTCGTCCTGCTCGCCACCACCGGCTGGACCGCCATGCGGCAGCGACAAGGCCCCGCGGGGTCGCTGGCCGTGGAGCTGGCCGCCTGGCGCAAGGGACACCTCCCGGCGGTCGCCGGAGGCCCCCCGGGCGGCCTGGCCCTCCCCGACCCGTCCGGCCCGCCGCGCCGGCTGGCCCGCTTCCTGGACTCGCTCACCGCCGCCCAGCGCGAGCGCCTGGCCCACCGCTACCCACTGGTGCTCGGCAATATGAACGGCGCGCCGGTGGAACTGCGCTACCACGCCAACCGGATCGCCCTCACCCGGGCCCGGAACATCGAGCGCAAGCGGATGCACGACAGCGCGCTCACCCCGCTCGGCCGGCAGAACGCCGGGCGCCGGATGGAGCGCTACGAGGAGTTGCGACGCGGCCACCGGCAGATCCTCGCCTTCGACCCCACCGGCTCCGGGCGGGCCGCCGAGGTCTTCGGCGACCTGGAACACGCCGGCCGCGTCTCGGTCGTGGTGCCCGGTGTGGACACCAACATCCTGAGCTTCCAGAAGGACAAGCGCGGCTACACGGCGGTGGACGGCATGGCCCGCGCCCTCCACGACGCCGAGCGGGCCCTCGACCCGAACGGCAACAACGCCGTCATCGCCTGGGCCGACTACACCTCCCCCAGCGGCGTCGGCATGGACGCCGCCACCGGCAAGCTCGCCGCCGAGGGCGCCCTGCGGCTGCGCGCGCTGGTCAACGGCCTGCCCGCGCTCACCCGCGTCTCGCTGATGTGCCACAGCTACGGTTCGGTGGTGTGCGGGGTGGCCGCCCGCGACCTGGCGCCCAAGGTCACCGATATCGCCGTCGCCGGCAGCCCCGGAATGCGCGCCGACCACGCCTCCGATCTGGGCACCGGCGCCCGGGTCTGGGCGATGCGCGACTCCGGCGACTGGATCCAGGACATCCCGCATGTGGAGGTCGGCGGGCTCGGCCACGGCGCGGACCCGGTCTCCTCGGACTTCGGAGCCCGCGTCCTGTCCGCCGACGGGGCACAAGGGCACGCCGGATACTTCGAGCCGGGCACCACCAGCCTGGAGAACTTCGCCCGGGTGGGGATCGGCTCGGTCCAGTCCGTGCGCTGCGCGGACGACGACACCTGCCGCTCCGGTCTGAGCTGACGGCCGTATCTGCCCCGCTGGACAGCCCGAGCTGCCCCGTCCGGCAGCCCGATCTGCCCCATCCGTCCCCTGCCATCGGCCCCGAGCTGACAGTGGGAACCTGAGCTGACGGCTGAAAATTAGCTGACGGCGCAAATTGATTTGACGCGCGTAACCTCCGAGGGGGGACGGGCGGGCCCCCGCCGCATACGATGAGCCGCATGGGTGATGTGCTGGCCGGTTTTCAGACCGTCTGGGAGTTCGATACCGACTCCGTGCTCATCCGCTTCGAACGGGGGATTCGTACGCCGAAGCTGCTGCAGGCGCTCGGCGAGCGTCGCATCCCCTACGAGGCGCTGTCCGCGGTGGAGGTCACCCCCGGCAAACGGGGGACGATAGTGCTGCGCGCCGTGCCCAGACCCGGCGCCGACCCCCTGATGGACGCCGCAGACGGCCAGCTCAAGGACGGGGGCGACCCGTACCGCCTGGTGCTGCCCGCCGAGCGCGGATCGCTCGCCGAGTACTACGCCGAGGAGATCCGCACCGCCCTCGGCCCCGCGGCCGCCACCGCGGCCGAGTCCTATCTGGTCGCCGCGCCCACGCCGCCGCTGTCGTTCAAGGCGTACGACGGCAAGGCGTCCTTCGACGGCAAGGCCATCTCGTTCCGCTGGTTTTGGACCGGAGCCTCCTCGGCCAAATGGAAGGCCGGGGACCAGCGCTTCCGCATCGACGAGCTGTCAGGCGTCGAATGGCGCTCACCGGAGTCCAAAGGGGGCGCCGGCGGCTCCCCCAAACAGGGGCGCAGCGGCTATCTGCGGCTGCTGGAGCACGGGGCGGAAGGCGGGCGCGGCGGCGCGGACGGCTCGGCCGCCGGCATGGGCGGGGCGCGTGCGGGTGCGGGCGCGGGCGCATCCGGTTCGGCGGGCGCGGGCAGCGCCGGAACCGTGACGCGGCCCGACCACGACCCCGCCGCCGTGGTCTTCGGCCTGGGCTACGGCCTGGTCCACGAGTCGCTGCCGTTCGCCGCAGCCGTGCTGGAGGCCGTACGGAGCTCCGCCCTGGGCCCGTCCGCGGGCCGCGCCCGCTCGGCGGCCCGGCCAGGGCGGCGCGACCCCGCCGATATCGCGGACCGCATTCGCCATCTCGGCGAACTGCATACGGCGGGACTGCTGACGGACGACGAGTTCAGCTCGAAGAAGGCCGAACTGCTGGCGGAGCTCTGACGGCCCGGGGCACCTGGGGGAGCAGCTGAGGACAACCCGATACCGGGGTATGACGTCCGGGCGCGCCGTCACCCCTACGCTGTAAGCCGCCATGTCCCAGCCGCCGCAAGCCAAGACGCCGCCCGACCGCGGGGCGTCAGGGGCGTCCACCGCCGTGCCGTCCCCCGCTGTGCCGTCCGCCGCGCACGAGAGCCTGCTGTCGGCCACCCGACAGCACACCACTTCCCTCGCACGGGCGCTCGTGACTCCCACATACCCCGCGACCCCGCTGCTCGCCAGGTCTTCCAGGCGCTGGCGGCGGCGGCTGCCGTACGCAGTCGCGGGCCTGCTCACCATCATCCTGGTCCCGGTCACCGCCCAGCTCCTCACCAACGACTACGGCCTGAACGGCGGGCTGGCCAGCATACTGGCCGCCGCCCAGGCCGGGCCGCTGCTGCTGGCCGTCACCCGTCCGCTGCCCGCCTGGTGGATCGCCTTCATCGCCGATACCGTCGGCGCGCTCGCGGTGTTGGGCTACGCCGACCTCCCCGAGCGCAGCTGGCCGTGGCAGCCGCCCAACATCATCGGCTATCTCTTCCTCCTCCTCTTCCTCGCGCTGCGCGAGCCCCGCCGCACCCTGGTCGCGGTCTGGCTGGTCACCGGCGGTGTGGGCGTGCTCCTGGGGATACCCGGCGCCAGGTACAGCGACGGCACCAATGTGCTGCTGTTCGTGCTCGGCGGTGTGGTGCTGCTGGTCGGCGGCGCGCTGCGGGAACGCGGGGACGCGCAGCGGCGGCTGGCCGAGCAGGAGACGATCAGCGAGGCGGAGCGGGCCCGCCGCACCCTGCTGGAGGAGCGCGCCCGGATCGCGCGCGAGCTGCACGACGTGGTCGCACACCATATGTCGGTGATCACCGTGCAGGCGGACAGCGCCCCGTACCGGATCGGCGGCCTCCCGCCCGAGGCGGCGCGGGAGTTCGGCACCATCGCGGCCACCGCCCGCGAGTCCCTGGCCGAGATGCGGCGGCTGCTGGGCGTGTTGCGCAGCGAGGACGCGCGCGGGGAGCGCGCGCCGCAGCCCGGGCTCGACCGGGTGCCACAACTGGTCGAGGCGACCGTACGGGCCGGGATACCCACCACGCTGTCGATCGCGAAGGACGTGGCCGCGCTCGGGACGCTGCCGCAGGCGGTGGACCTGTCGGCGTACCGGATCGTGCAGGAGGCGCTGGCCAATGTGGTGCGGCACGCTCCGGGCGCCCCGACGAACGTGTCGATCCTGGCCTCCGCCGACCGTACGGGGCTGACCGTGCTGGTCGTCAACGGCCCGGCGAGCGGCACACCGGGACCGCCCCTGGAGACCAGCGGCACCGGCCACGGCCTGGTCGGCATGCGCGAGCGCGTCCGGCTGGTCGGCGGCACCCTGGACACCGGCCCGCTGCCCGACGGCGGCTTCCGGCTCGCGGCCCGGCTCCCGCTCGTCGAGGTGGCGGAGTCCACCGACAACACGGACGACAGCCGAGCGGGCGACGGCCCGGCACACACAGAAAGCACAGACGGCGCGGAAAGGTACCCTCTCGCCCCATGACCATCCGGGTGATCATCGTCGACGACCAGGCCATGGTGCGTGCCGGCTTCGCCGCGCTGCTCGCCGCGCAGAGCGACATCGACGTGGTCGGCGAGGCCCCCGACGGGAAGCAGGCGGTCGACGTCAGCCGCAGCACCCACCCGGACGTCGTGCTCATGGACGTCCGGATGCCCGAGATGGACGGCCTGGAGGCGGCCCGGCGAATACTCGACCCGCCGCCCGGCGTCACCCACCGCCCGAAGGTGCTGATGCTCACCACCTTCGACGTCGACGACTATGTGTACGAGGCGCTGCGCGCGGGCGCCAGCGGCTTCCTCCTCAAGGACGCGCCGCCCGCTGATCTCATCTCGGCCGTACGGATCGTGGCCGCCGGAGAGGCGCTGCTCGCCCCGTCCGTCACCCGCCGCCTCATCGCCGACTTCGCCCGGCAGCGCCCCGCACCGCGCAAGAACTTCGCGGCGCGGCGCAGCGGGCTCACCCCGCGCGAGACCGAGGTGCTGGAGCTGATCGCCCGTGGTCTCTCCAACCAGGAGATCGCGGAGTCCCTGGTGCTGGCCGAACAGACCGTCAAGACGCATATCGGGCGGGTGCTCGCCAAGCTGGGGCTGCGCGACCGCGCCCAGGCGGTCATCTTCGCGTACGAATCGGGCCTGGTGACACCGGGCCAATAACCAGCGCCCCGTCTCGGACCACCCCTACCCAGGTATGACCCGGCAGTTGGCTCCGAGGTGTGACGCTTCGCCACCCACCACCTTCCTACGTTTCCCTCCGTCATCGCACAACGGAGGGGGACGCGACCATGTCGCATACACAGGTCGGCAGGCACCGGGCCCGCAGCCTGATCACCGCCGCGCTCATGGTCACCGTCATGGCGGGCACCGTCGGCTGGACCCTGGCCCATGAGCAGCAGCCCGTCACCGGCCCGCCGCCCGGCACGGCCGCCTGGCGCGCGGACCACTCGCCGGTCCCCGGCGCCGCGGGCCGGCTGCCCGATCCGGCCACCGCCCCGCCCGCCGAGATCGCGCGCTTCTTCGCCGGGCTCACCGCGTCCCAGCAGCGGACCCTGGCGCTGCGCCACCCCAGCGTCGTCGGCAATCTCGACGGCGCGCCGGTGGCGCTGCGCTACACCGCCAACGCCCTCGCGATCCGGGAGGAGCGCGCCAAGGAGCGGGCCGCCGACCCGAAGAGCCCGCTCATCGACCGGTACACCCGGCTCCTCGCCCCCGGCCGCCGGATCCTGGCCTTCGATCCGCGCGGCCGTGGCCAGGTGGCCGAGGTGTTCGGGGACCTGATGGCGGCGCAGCGCACGGCGGTTCTCGTCCCCGGTTCCGACACGGACCTGTCGACCTTCGACCGTACGGACCACCACCCGTACGGCTCCGCGGCGGGCATGGCCAGGTCGCTGCGCGCGCAGATGGGCCGGGAGGCGCCGGGGGTCCGTACGGCCGTTGTCGTATGGGTCGGCTACACCACCCCGCTGGGCCTGGGCCCGGACGCCGCCACCGGCCGCCTCGCCAAGGCGGGTGTGCCCCGCCTCGACCGCTTCCTCGCCGGTCTGGCCGCGACGGCCGGCGATGCCGCGCAGGCCCCGCCGGCCGTCTTCTGCCACAGCTACGGCTCTGTCGTCTGCGGGCTGACCGCCTCCCGCCTCGACGGTGCCGAGATCTCCGATCTGGTGGTGTTCGGCTCCCCCGGCGTACGTGCCGACGACGCCGCGGACCTGGGCCCGGCCGCCCGGGTCTGGGCGGCGCGCGACGGCTCCGACTGGGTCCGGCGGGTGACCGGCTTCGACTTCCTTGGCCTGGGCCACGGCGAGGACCCGACCGACCCGTCCTTCGGCGCCCGCGTGGTCTCCGCGGACCGGGCCCACGGCCATACGGGCTACTTCGCCCCCGGTACGGAGTCGCTGCGCAACTTCGCGCGGATCGCCCTCGGTCGCTACGCGGCGGTCAGCTGCGCGGACGGCGCGGACCAGGGCGGCGACTGCCGCCACGGTCTGGTGTGAGGGGGCTCTTACGCGAACACGGCAACGCCGGCCTGGACGGATCCAGACCGGCGCTGTCGTATGACGTCAGCTGTGTGGCGTTACGGCTTGTCGAAGGTCCAGACGGCGTGGTCGCCGGGGCCCACGACGAGGGTCGAGTTGCCGATCCGCTCCTCGTGCCGGTCGTCCACCGGCGCGTTGAGCGACATCTGGATCTGCTTGAGACCCACCTTGTCGGCCGGAACCACGTCGTACCGGATCGTGGTCAGGCCGTCCTTGACGATGGCACCGCCCGGGACCTTCTTGATGTCAAGACCGCCGGCCTCGAACAGCGGCATCTGCGTGTTGAGGTCGCGCTCGGTGACGGCGAAGCGGATGCCGGTCAGGTCCTTCAGCTGGTGGTCCTTGTAGGTGTCCGGCAGATAGCGCTGACGGCTGGTGTCACCGGGGTAGCTCGCCGGACCGGTCTTGCTGCGCGGGTCGGAGAAGTACTCCTCCCGGTACTCCATCGCCCACGCGCCGAAGGCGTCATAGGGATAGTCCGCGACGGGGAACTGCACGCCGTCGAACCACGGCACCAGGACGCCGTCGCCGAAGTTACGCTGCTGGAGGAATTCGTCCAGGTTGTTGTACCCCTGGTCCCGCAGCCTCTGGCTCACCTTCGCCAGGTCGCCGTCGTGCTCGGCCGAGTACGCGACGGAGGTGGAACCGAAGTTGGCGTCCTGGCCCGGCAGGTCGCCGGCCCCGAACAGCTCGATGTAGGTCTGGCCGCCGTAGAGGTAACGGCCCTTCCAGGTGAGGTTGCCACTGCTCGTGGTACGGACCTCGAAATTGGCGAACTCCCGAAGAAAGTCCGAATTCTCCACGGCGTCGGCCGTCTCGCGGTCGAGGACTCCGTAGGAGTGGTTGTAGTAGAGCACCTGCTCAGCGGCCGACTTGTGGCTCTCGGCGGTCTGCGCCGACTGCGCGCCGGCCTCGACGGTCCCCGTGAAAGCAACACCGGCGACGACAGCGAAGCCGACGGTTGCTCTTAACATCCGACGAATAAACATGGTGCAGATCTTAGTGAAGTGGGTATCGGAAAGGGAAGCGCTATTTGTTATTCCCTGAATGAACGGGCGACAAGACCGGGATCCGGAAGACAAAAAGCACCACCGGGACCAATTCCACCCTGCAATGCTTTTCCGGCGAGTTCCGGAAATGTATTGCTCATGGCTTTCAGGCCCGCTCCGTCACCCGGCGGGCACCGGCGTAGATATCGATCTTGAAGTCGAGGACCTGCAGGGTGTCCTGAAGCTCGGCGATCCGCTGCCGCACGCTCTCCCGGTGCGCGGTCAGCAGGTCCTCGCGCTCGCCGAAGGTGTGCTCCCCCTCGCGCACCAGCTCGGCGTAGCGGACCATGTCCGCGACCGGCATCCCGGTCAGCCGGAGCTTGCCGACGAGGGAGAGCCAGTCGAGGTCCTTGTTGGTGAAGCGGCGCTGGCCGGTGTGGGTGCGGTCCACATGCGGCATCAGCCCTATCCGCTCGTACCAGCGCAGGGTGTGCGCCGACAGCCCGGTGTGGGCGACGACCTCGCTGATCGTGTAGCGGTCCTGTCCGGTGGGCCGGGGGTGGGTGGCCGTCCCCGCGCATGTCTTCACCTTCACCGGCACGCTCTCCAACACGGTCATGCTGCCTCGCCGCCCTCTCGCAGTCGTAGATCCGGTCGTTGATCCATAAGCCCTTACGCCGTTCTCAACGCTATTGACTTGGAGTGCACTCCAAGCAAGCGGAGTTTTGGCGAAATCTTGGGCCCGATGAGTGCACACGGCACCCGGCACTAGGCTCTGGGGCATGGAGAGCCTGCGGTTGATCGAGAACTGGCCCGTCCCCACGGCGGCCGCCGCCGTCGTGCGCGCGGACGGCACGGTGGCCGGATCATACGGCCCGGCCGGCCATCGCTTCCCCCTCGCCTCGGTCACCAAGCCGCTCGCCGCGTACGCCGTGCTGGTCGCCGTCGAGGAGGGTGCGGTCGAGCTGGACGAGCAGGCAGGGCCCGAGGGCGCCACGGTCCGCCATCTGCTCGCCCACACCTCCGGGCTCACCTTCGACGAGCACTGCGTGGCCGCTCCGCCCGGCACCCGCCGGCTGTACTCCAACGCGGGGTTCGAGGTGCTGGGCGATCACATGGCCAAGGCCACCGACATCCCCTTCGCCGACTATCTGCACCAGGCGGTGCTGGAGCCGCTGGGCATGGCCTCGACCGAGCTGCCCGGCTCCCCCGCCAAGGACGGCGTCTCCACCGTCGCCGACCTGGTCCGCTTCGCGGCCGAGCTGCAGGCCCCGCGGCTGCTGGCCGCCGAGACGCTGGCGGCGGCCACCTCCGTCGCCTTCCCCGGCCTGAGCGGGGTGCTGCCCGGCTACGGTCACCAGCGGCCCAACGACTGGGGGCTCGGCTTCGAGATACGCGACGGCAAGTCGCCGCACTGGACGGGCGCCGCGTCCTCGCCCCGCACCTTCGGGCATTTCGGGCAGTCCGGTACGTTCCTGTGGGTGGACCCGGAGGCGGGGGCGGCCTGTGTGGCGCTGACGGACCGCGCCTTCGGCCCCTGGGCGATCGAGGTCTGGCCCGCGCTGACCGACGCTGTTCTCGCCGAGTTGCGCGCCTGAACCTGCGTACGCGGCGCGATCAGCCGTACGGCGGCTCCGCGCGCATCGCCCACACCAGCAGCTCCGCCCCGCTCAGGGCATGGGCCCAAAGCCCCCGCCCGTCGGTGATCCGCGCCGCGTCCCCCGCCGTCAGGGTCTGCTCGGCGAGACGTATCTCCCCCCGCACCACATGCGCGTACACCCAGGGCGCGGCCGGCAGCTCTACGCGCTCCCCCTCGGCCGGCCGCCATAGGTGGAGCGTGGCGTCCGCCCGCTCCAGGGCGTACGGCGCGGAGTCGGCCAGGCCGCGCACCACCTCGTACACCGGCTCGGCGCCCGCGTCCGCCGAGGTGAATCCGGGTGCCGGGGTCAGCCACAGCTGGACGAAGGTCAGCGGCTCGGGGCCCTCGTTGCGCTCGCTGTGCCGCACCCCGCCGCCCGCGCTGAGCCGCTGCACATCGCCGGGGCGCACCACGGTGCGGCCTCCGGTGGAGTCCTCGTGGGTGAGCTCGCCCTCGACCACCCACGTGACGATTTCCACATCGCGGTGCGGATGCTCAGTGAAGCCCGCGCCCGGCGCCAGCCGCTCCTCGTTGCAGGCCACGAGTGACCCAAATCGCACATTTTCCGGGTCGTAATACCCAGAAAAGGAAAAGGCGTGGCGCGTCTCGATGCCCGCCCCGTCTCCACCCCGGTACCGTTCACCGGCGCGCTGTACCCACATCACCCGGCCCACAGTACCCACGCCCCCACCCTCGTCATCCGATAAGGCAGTCTTGTCCTCGTGCCACAACCAGCCGCGAACAGCCCTCATCCGCACAGCGCCACCCTGCGCCGCCTGGAGAAGTCCTCCGGGAAGCTCGCAGCGAGCGCCATCGCCCGCATGGACGAGCAGCTGCCGTGGTACCGCGCGATGCCGCCGGAGAACCGCTCCTGGATCGGGCTGGTCGCCCAGGCGGGCATCGCGGCGTTCACCGAGTGGTTCCGGCATCCGGAGGCCCCGCAGGCCATCAGCACCGATGTCTTCGGCACCGCGCCGCGCGAGCTGACCCGGGCGATCACGCTGCGGCAGACCGTCGAGATGGTCCGCACCACGATCGAGGTCATGGAGTCCGCGATCGACGAGGTGGCGGCCCCCGGCGACGAGTCGGTGCTGCGCGAGGCGCTGCTGGTGTACGCGCGGGAGATCGCGTTCGCCACCGCGCAGGTGTACGCGCAGGCGGCCGAGGCCCGGGGTGCGTGGGACGCCCGGCTCGAGTCGCTGGTGGTCAATGCCGTGCTGTCGGGGGAGGCGGACGAGGGGGCGCTGTCCCGCGCCGCCGCCCTGGGCTGGAACGCCCCGGAGCATGTGTGCGTGGTGCTGGGTACCGCGCCCGACGGGGACAGTGAGCTGACCGTGGAGGCGATCCGGCGCGCCGCCCGGCACGCCAAGCTGCAGGTGCTCACGGGTGTTCTCGGCGACCGGCTGGTGGTGGTCGCGGGCGGCTCGGACAATCCGCTCCAGGCGGCAAAGGCGCTGATCGGGCCGTTCGCGGCGGGTCCGGTGGTGGCGGGCCCGGTGGTCTCCGATCTGCTGGCCGCGACCAAGTCCGCGGCGGCCTCGGCGGCCGGGCTCAAGGCGTGCACCGCCTGGCCGGACGCACCGCGGCCGGTGCTCGCGGACGATCTGCTGCCGGAGCGCGCGATGGCCTCGGACCCGGCGGCGCGTGACCAGTTGGTGGAGGAGATCTACAGACCGCTGGAGGAGGCGGGGTCTGCCCTGCTGGAAACTCTGAGCGTGTATCTGGAGCAGGCAAGCAGTCTGGAAGGCGCGGCACGCATGCTCTTCGTTCACCCGAACACCGTGCGCTACCGGCTACGACGTGTGACCGACGTCACCGGATGGTCGCCTTCCGATGTGCGGTCGGCGTTTACTCTGCGCATAGCCCTGATCCTGGGGCGTCTGGCCGACGCGGGCCCCCAGGGCTAGGTCTTTGTCGGAGTCCAACAATTCCCCTAACGGTTCTTCGTCCTTGTCCTCACGGGCGGTCGAGACCGACCACAAGAGAGAGTGTGAGGGTGCTCGTACTCGTCGCTCCCGGCCAGGGCGCCCAGAAGCCTGGCTTCCTGACCCCCTGGCTCGACCTCCCCGGCGTCACCGAACGGTTGACGTGGTGGTCCGCCGTATCCGGCCTCGATCTGATCCACTACGGCACCAAGGCCGACGAGGAGGAGATCCGGGACACCGCCGTCGCCCAGCCGCTGCTGGTGGCCGCGGGGCTCGCCTCCGCCCACGCCCTGTTCTCCGAGGGCGCCGAGGAGTACCGGGATTCGCTCGGCGCGAGCGCCGGGCACAGCGTCGGCGAGATCACGGCGGCCACGGTCGCCGGTGTGCTGACCGACGAGGCCGCCATGGTGCTGGTCCGCCGCCGTGGGCTCGCGATGGCGGAGGCCGCGGCGCAGGCCGAGACCGGTATGGCCGCGGTGCTCGGCGGTGAGCAGGACGACGTCGTCGCCCATCTGACCAAGCTCGGGCTGACCCCGGCGAATGTGAACGGCGCCGGCCAGATCGTGGCGGCCGGCACCGCGGAACAGCTGGCCGCGCTGGCCGAGGACAAGCCGGAGGGGGTGCGCCGGGTCGTACCGCTGAAGGTGGCGGGCGCGTTCCACACCGACCACATGGCCCCGGCGGTCTCGGCGCTCCAGACGCTGATGGAGGGCGCCCCCGTCGCCGATCCGCGTCTCCCCTACGTCTCCAACCGGGACGGACAGGTCGTCACCTCCGGCTCAGAGGTCGCCCAGCGGCTGGTCGCCCAGGTGTCCAACCCGGTCCGCTGGGACCTGTGCATGGAGACCTTCCAGAAGCTGGGTGCCACCGCGATCATCGAGGTGGCGCCGGGCGGCACACTCGTCGGCATCGCCAAGCGCGCCCTGCCGGGCGTCAAGACGCTGGCCCTCAAGACTCCCGACGACCTCGAGGCGGCCCGTGCGCTGATCGCCGAGCACGCTGTTCCGGTCGCCGGCACCCCGGCCGAATAGGAGCTCCCAGAGCATGACCGCGAAGATCAAGCCCAGCAAGGGCGCACCGTACGCGCGCATCCTCGGTGTCGGCGGCTACCGTCCGCACCGCGTGGTGCCCAACGAGGAGATCCTCAAGCACATCGACTCCTCCGACGAGTGGATCCGCAGCCGCTCGGGGATCGCCACGCGGCACTGGGCCGGGCCGGACGAGACGGTGGCCACGATGTCCGTCGAGGCGGGCGGCAAGGCCATCGCCGCGGCGGGCCTGACGCCGGAGCAGATCGGTGGCGTGGTCGTCGCGACCGTCTCGCACTTCAAGCAGACCCCCGCGGTGGCGACCGAGATCGCCCATCTGCTGGGCTCGGGCAAGCCGGCCGCGTTCGACATCTCGGCGGGCTGCGCGGGCTTCGGCTACGGCCTGACCCTCGCCAAGGGCATGGTCACCGATGGCACCGCGGAGTACGTCCTGGTCATCGGCGTGGAGCGGCTGTCGGACCTGACCGATCTGGAGGACCGCGCGACGGCCTTCCTGTTCGGCGACGGTGCGGGCGCCGTGGTCGTCGGCCCGTCCAACGAGCCCGCGATCGGCCCGACCGTCTGGGGTTCCGAGGGCGACAAGTCCGAGACCATCATGCAGACGCTGCCGTGGGACGTGTACCGCGACCAGCAGGCCGCTGAGGTACGCTTCCCCGCGATCACCCAGGAGGGCCAGGCGGTCTTCCGCTGGGCGGTCTTCGAGATGGCCAAGGTCGCCAAGCAGGCCCTCGACGACGCCGGGGTCAGCCCGCAGGACCTCGACGTCTTCATCCCCCACCAGGCCAACATGCGGATCATCGACTCGATGGTCAAAACCCTTGAGCTGCCGGAGCATGTCACGGTCGCCCGTGATGTGGAGACCACCGGCAACACCTCGGCCGCCTCCATTCCGCTCGCCATGGAGCGGCTGTTGGCGACCGGGCAGGCGAAGAGCGGCGACACCGCGCTCGTCATCGGCTTCGGGGCGGGTCTCGTGTACGCAGCGACGGTCGTTACCCTCCCTTAGTCAAGATCCCACGCAGCCCCGAACAGGTCGGACGCTGCGCACTCACCGCAATCACCCGAAGAAGGAGCGCCGCAATGGCCGCCACCCAGGAAGAGATCGTCGAAGGTCTCGCCGAGATCGTCAACGAGATCGCCGGTATCCCGACCGAGGACGTCCTGCTGGAGAAGTCCTTCACGGACGACCTGGACGTCGACTCGCTGTCCATGGTCGAGGTCGTCGTCGCCGCCGAAGAGCGCTTCGACGTGAAGATCCCGGACGACGACGTCAAGAACCTCAAGACCGTCGGCGACGCCGCCGACTACATCCTCAAGCACCAGGGCTGAGCCCGGGCGCTGTCGCCACCCGAGCGGTGGCAGGTCCAGCACCTTCTCTCCACGTAAAGTAGGAAATCCTGTGAGTTCGACCAATCGCACCGTGGTCGTCACCGGTGTTGGTGCCACGACGCCGCTGGGTGGCGACGCCGCTTCCACCTGGGAAGGACTGCTCGCCGGGCGGTCCGGCGTCCGCCTCCTCGAGGAGGACTGGGCGGCCGACCTGCCGGTCCGTATCGCCGCGCGCATCGCGGTGGAGCCGGGCACCATCATCCCGCGGCCGCAGGCCCGTAAGCTCGACCGCTCGGCGCAGTTCGCGCTGATCGCGGCCCGTGAGGCCTGGGCGGACGCCGGTTTCACCGCCAGGGCGGGAGCGGAGACATCAGCCGCCGCGGCGGGCCTTCCGGTCGACCCCGACCGGCTCGGCGCGGTGGTGGCCTCCGGTATCGGCGGCGTGACCACCCTCCTCGACCAGTACGACGTGTTGCGCGAGAAGGGCGTCCGCAAGGTGTCCCCGCACACCGTGCCGATGCTGATGCCCAACAGCCCGGCGGCCAACGTCGGCATCGAGATCGGCGCCCGCGCCGGGGTCCACACCCCGGTCAGCGCGTGTGCGTCGGGCGCTGAGGCCATCGGCTACGCCATCGAGATGATCCGCACCGGCCGCGCCGATGTGGTCGTCGCGGGCGGCACCGAGGCGTCCATCCACCCGCTGCCCATCGTCGCCTTCGGCAACATGATGGCGATGTCGAAGAACAACGAGGACCCGCAGGGCGCCTCGCGTCCGTACGACACCGGCCGCAACGGCTTTGTGATGGGCGAGGGCGCGGGCATCGTCGTCCTGGAGTCGGCCGACCACGCCGCCCGGCGCGGTGCGCGGGTCTACGCCGAGGCCGTCGGCCAGGGCATCTCCGCCGACGCGCACCACATCACCCAGCCGGAGCCGTCCGGCAGCGGCATCGCGCACGCACTGCAGAACCTGGTCCACGCCACCGAGCTCAAGCCGGCCGAGATCGCGCATGTCAACGCGCACGCCACCTCGACCCCGCAGGGCGATGTCGCGGAGATCAAGGCGCTGCGCAAGGTCTTCGGCCACGATGTCGACCACATGGCGATCTCCGCCACCAAGTCGATGACCGGCCATCTGCTCGGCGGCGCGGGCGGCGTGGAGACCGTCGCCACGGTGCTGGCCCTGCACCACCGGCTGGCCCCGCCGACCATCAACCTGGACAGCCCCGACCCGGAGGCGGACGGGGACATCGTGCGCGGCGAGCCGCGCCCCCTGCCCGCGGGCACCATCGCGGCGCTGAACGACTCGTTCGGCTTCGGCGGCCACAACGTGGTGCTGGCCTTCCGGTCGGTCTGAGCCTTACGGTCTGAGCCCTCTGCGACACCAAGGCCCGTACGGCCGCTCAGCGATGAGTGACCGTACGGGCCTTGCGCGTGCTGTGCGGGCTCAGGATTCGTCGAAGCTGGCGAAGTACGAGGCCACCATGTCCTCGTCGCCGTGGCCCCGTTCGGTGGCCCGCCGGAACCGCTCCGCGCCCGCGGCCGCCACGTCGAGCCGCACCCCCGCGCGCTCGCCCGCCTCGACGATCAGCCGGGCGTCCTTCTCGGCGGTCCTGGTCGCGAAGCTGGCCTCCAGTCGGCCGCTGAGCAGTTGTTCCGCCTTGGCCCGCAGATAGCCCATGTCCAGCGGCCCGCCCGCGACGGCGACCAGGAAGGCGCGCGGGTCCACGCCGAGCCCCTTGGCGAGGGCCAGGGCCTCGGCGGTGCCGTTGGTGACGGTGAGCACCCAGCTGTTGGCCACCAGCTTGAGCCGGGTGGCCGCGCCGTCCTCGGCGCGCTCACCCACCCACACGGTCCGGCCGCCGATCCCGTCGAAGACGGGGCCCAGGACGGTACGGGCCGGCTCCGGGCCCGCGGCCAGCACCAGCAGCTGTCCGCTCTCGGCGGGCTGCTTGGTGCCCAGGACGGGCGCGTCGACGAAGACCAGCCCGCTCTCCCGGGCGAACGCGGCGAGGGCGTCCAGCGCGCCGAGACCGGCGGTGGTGGACTGGGCCCACACCATCCCGGGGCGCAGCGCGGGGGCGGCCTGCCGCATCGCGTCGAGGGCGGCCGGCCCGTCGTACAGCATCGTCAGCACGGCGTCGGCGCCGTCCACGGCCTCGGCGGGGGTGCCGGTGACCCGCACGCCGTGGGCGGCCAGCGGCTCGGCCTTGGCGCGGGTGCGGTTCCACGCGCGGACCTCGAGTCCGGCTCCGGCGAGGTTACGGGCCATCGGGAAGCCCATGATGCCGGTGCCGAGGACCGCGACGGATCGTGCGGGACGGGATGGGGAGAGGTTTTCGGTCATACCAGAACGCTAAGCGACCCCGAGGAAGTAGAGGCGGGCCCCCACGCCGCCTGGTACGGCACCTCGCCGCGTTGTCGGAGTCGCCCGAGTACGCCCAGTACGAGGGCGATCCTCCGCCTTGCGATGCACCGCACCAGACGACGCGGGAACCCACCCCTACTTCCCCGGGGCCGCTTAGATCCTGGAGCGGGTCCCAGGGCGAACCGGACCCGGCTGCCGGGCTCAGACCACCTGGTGGAGCCAGCGGACGGGGGCGCCCTCTCCCGCGTAGCGGAAAGGTTCCAGCTCGTCGTCCCAGGGCTGGCCGAGCAGCTTGGCGACCTCGGCCTGCAGATCGCTCTCCCCGCGCGCCGCGCGCGCGAGCGCGGCGCGCAGCCGGTCCTCGGGGATCAGGATGTCGCCGTGCATTCCGGTGACGGCGTGGAAGATGCCGAGGTCGGGGGTGGAGCTGTAGCGCTCGCCCTCGGCGGTGGCGCACGGCTCCGCGGTCACCTCGAAGCGCAGCAGATGCCAGCCGCGGAGCGCGGAGGCCAGTTTGGAGGCGGTGCCGACCTCGCCCTGCCAGGAGAACTCGGCGCGCCAAGTGCCGGACGCGGCGGGCTGCTTGATCCAGTCGAGGGTGACGCGCACGCCGAGTACGCCCGCGATGGCCCATTCGACGTGCGGGCACAGCGCGCGCGGAGCGGAGTGGATGTACAGAACTCCACGTGTCGTCACCTGGGCCTCCTGTGCGGTTCTCGAGGTACGCCTTCCCCAGCGGCCTCGTGTCCGTACCGGTGATGGCCGGGACAGCACTAGACATTCTGCCCTAATGATCACCCTCGCACCAGTCCCGAGGTTACCTGCAGTGAAATTTTTCGGGCAGAATTCTTCTGAAAACGGACACGATGTGACGCCAGGTAACTTGCCCGTACCGGAACGCTCCCGCTCCCGCCAGGGGCGGAGCTCAACTGGCACGGGAAAAAGCTACCGCGCGGTGCAGCCGGAGGAGTGACGTACCGTCGGTCCTGGACAGAATCACCCAAGAGTCGGAGGGGGAACAGCCATGCGGGGCAGCACAGCACGCCGGCGCCGGACATTTCCGGGGGCACGGTTCGCGTCCACGACCACCCGCACCACGACCACCGCCACCACCGCCGCGCGCACCGGTGTGGCGCTGCTCACCACGGCCGCCGTACTGGCGTCGGGCGGCTGCCTCGGCGGCCCCGACGACGCCGCACACCCCGGCGGCTCCCGCAGCGGCAAGCGCCCCGCCGCCAAGCCCAGCGTCCTGTGGAACACCAAGCCCGACTCCATCGCCTCCCTCGGCGACTCCATCACCCGCGGCTTCGACGCCTGCTCCGTGCTGTCCGACTGCCCCGAGGTGTCCTGGTCCACCGGGACGGAGGTGAACAGCCTCGCCCGCCGGCTGCTGCCCACCACCTCCCGCTCCGCCACCCGCACCTGGAACTACGCCAAGACGGGCGCGGTGATGGCCGACCTGTCCGGTCAGCTCCAGTCGGCGGTCACCCGGAAGCCGCAGCTGGTGACCGTCCTGATCGGCGCCAATGACGCCTGCCGCTCCTCCGTCGACGACATGACCACGACGGCCGACTTCCGCGCCGACTTCAGCGCCGCGCTCAAGACGCTGCGCCACGACCTGCCCAAGACGCAGGTGTACGTGGCCAGCGTGCCGGACCTGAAGCGGCTGTGGTCCGAGGGGCGCAAGAACGTGCTGGGGCGGCAGATCTGGAAGCTGGGGATCTGCCCGTCGATGCTCAAGGACGCCGACGCCACCGACCCCGCGGCGGAGCAGCGGCGCCGCCGGGTGGAGGACCGGGTGGACGAGTACAACGCGGTGCTGAAGTCCGTCTGCTCCCAGGACGCGCTGTGCCGGTACGACGACGCGGTGCACAACTACCAGTTCTCGACGGATGAGTTGAGCAAATGGGACTGGTTCCACCCGAGCAAGGAGGGCCAGCAACAGCTCGCGGCGATGGCCTACCGCCGCATCACTGCGCCTTAACAGGGGCTCAGGCCACCGCCACCCGCACGGACAGTCGGCGGTCGGCCAGGCTGCGGCCCGTCTGCGCGGCGTACGCGCCGGGGATCAGCCGCCAGGCGTGTGCGGACTCGTCCCAGACCTCCGCGGCCCGGCGCGGGAGCGTGATGGCCGCCCGTGCCCTGCCGCCCGGCTCGGCGGTCACGGAGGCGAACCCGGCGAGGCGGCGCACCGGGCGCTCCTCGCCGTCGCCGTCGCCCTCGTCCTCGTCCTCGGGCACCTCGAGATAGACCTGGACCACCTCCCGGCCCGCCCGCGCCCCGGTGTTGCGGACCTCGACGGTGAGGGTGCCCAGGTCGGCGCCGCCCGGCGCCGCCGCCGGGGTGAACTCGGCGGACTCGTAGGCCCATTCGGTGTACCCGAGGCCGTGGCCGAACCAGTACGCGGGGGCCGGAGCGTCCTCCGGCCGCTGCGCCGCGCGCCGCTCCCAGGCGCGGTAGCCGATGAACACGCCCTCGTCGTAGCTCAGCCGGCCGTCCGTCGGCCGGACCTCGCTGACCGGGGCGTCGGCCAGCCGGGCCGGCCAGGTGGTGGGCAGCCGCCCGCCGGGCTCCTCGGCGCCGAGCAGGACGTCCGCGAGCGCGAGCCCCGCGTCCTGGCCAGGGAACCAGCTCAGCAGCACCGCGGCGACGTCCTCGCGCCATGGCATCTCCACCGGCGAACCGGAGTTGACGACCACGACGGTACGGGTGCCGGTCGCGGCCACGCGCCGTACCAGCTCGTCCTGACGGCCCGGCAGCCGCAGATCGGAGCGGTCGAAGCCCTCGCTCTCGACGCGCTCGGTGGTGGCGACCACCACCACGGCGACCTCGGCCGCCGACGCTGCCGCCACGGCCTCCTCGATCAGCTCGTCGGCGTCGCGCTCGGGGGCGCGGTGCATCAGGCTCAGGGACACGGCCTGCAGCGGGGCGTCCTCGAGCTTGACGACCGAGCAGGTGAGGCTGATCGGTACGGGCCGGCCCGCCGTCAGTTCGGCGGTCGCGCGCTGCTTGGGCACGCCGAAGAACGCCTCGAAGGGGTCGCGGGCGTCCTCCATGTCCTGCACCCCGTCGTACAGCACCTCGCCGTCGACGGTCAGCCGGAACGCGCCCAGGCCCCGGGTGCCGAAGGTGTGGCGGCCGGATTCGCGCGGGGCGAGGGTGCCGGTGATCTCGACGGTGTGCAACTCCTCGTACGTCACCCCCTCCGGGAAGTCGTCGAGCCAGCGCACCTCCCCGTTCGGCAGCCGCGACTCCCCCAGCGTCCGCCCGTCCTCGGCACGTACGACGGCGCGCAGCTCGAACCCCTGGGCGGCCGGGGCGAGTTCATCGGTGGGGTCGGCGCCGACGGCGTAGGTCAGAACGCCCTCGGGCAGGGCGGCGCGCAGCCCCTCCAGCGGCGAGACGACGCGCTCGGGGAAGACCTGGGCGGAGCCGCCGCCGAGCACCCGGGCGTCGCGGGCCGCCGCGCCGAGCAGCGCGACGCCCGTCAGGCGGGCGGGGTCGAGCGGCAGGGCAGGGTGCCCGTCGGGGGTTGGCTCGTTGCGCAGCAGGACGAAGGAGCGGCGGGCGATCTCGCGGGCCGGCGCCGCGCCGTCCACAGCCTCGGGCCGGTCGGCGGCGGCCACGGCCGGGGCCGCCCCGTCCAGGCCCTCCAGGGCGCCGACGCGGGCGGCGAGAGTCAGCACCCGGCGCACCGCCTCGTCCACGTCGGCCTCGGGGACCTCCCCGGCCCGTACGGCGGCGGCCAGCGCCTCGCCGTAGACGGTGCGCGGCCCCGGCATGGCGACGTCGAGCCCGCCGAGCAGGTCCCGTACGGTGTCGCGGGCGGCCAGCCAGTCGGAGACGATGAAGCCGTCGAACCCCCACTCGCCGCGCAGCACCCCCTGCTGGAGTTCACGGTGTTCGGTCATCGTCGAGCCGTTGACGCCGTTGTAGGCGGCCATCACGCCCCAGGGGCGGGCGTTCTTGACGATGGCTTCGAAGGGGGCGAGATACAGCTCGCGCAGCGCCCGCGCGCCGACCCGGTTGTCGACGCTGAAGCGCTCGGTCTCGGCGTCGTTGGCGACGAAGTGCTTGACGGTCGTGCCGACCCCGCCCTCCTGGACGCCGGTGACGTATCCGGTGCCGATCTCGCCGGTGAGGTACGGGTCCTCGCTGTACGCCTCGAAGTGGCGGCCGCCCAGCGGTGAGCGGTGCAGATTGACGGTCGGCGCCAGCAGTACGTGCACACCCTTGCGGCGCGCCTCCTGGGCGAGCAGCCGGCCCGCCCGGCGGGCGAGTTCCGGGTCCCAGGTGGCGGCCAGGGCGGTGGGGCTGGGCAGGGCGATGGACGGGTCGTCGGCGCTCCAGTGCACCCCGCGCACGCCGATCGGGCCGTCCGACATCACCAGTGAGCGCAGCCCGATCTCGGGGACGGCGGGCAGCGACCACATGTCCTGGCCGGAGAGCAGCCGCGCCTTGGTGTCCAGATCGAGCTTGCCCAGCGCGTTCTCCACTGCCGTCACGGCGGAACCTCCTGATCGCTGCGGTCGGTCCAGGCCATGGTGGACCGGCCCGCCCGCGATGACCTGTAGCCGGGTAGGCATAGTTACCGTTTCGTTATTCTGTTTGAATGCCTCAGGCGGCGAGTGCCTCAGGCGGCGAGCGGGAAGGCGGGACGGCGATGGCCGAGCGGACACGGAAGGGAGGGGGCGGGGCCGGGGGCGGCGGCGCCAGACGCGGGGCGCGCGGCGAGGAGCGGCGCGCCGAGATCGTCCGCTGTGCGCTCGAAGTGATCGCCGAGCGCGGCTACCGGGGCGCCACCCTGAGCGCGGTCGCCGAGCGCGTCGGCCTGACCCAACAGGGTCTGCTGCACTACTTCCCCACCAAGGAGGCCCTGCTCGTCGCGGTGCTCGCCGAACGCGACCAGTGGGACACCGGCACCGCGCGGCGCGACGAGTCCACCGCCTGGCCGCTGGATCTGCTCGCCTCGCTGGTGGAGTACAACGCCATGCGGCCGGGGATCGTGCAGACCTTCTCCGCCCTGCTCGGCGAGAGCGTCACCGACGACCACCCGGCCCGCGAGTTCTTCACCCGGCGCTATGAGCGGGTGCGCGCCGATATGGCGGCCACCCTGCGCGGTGAGTTCGGCGACCGGCTACCCGGGGGCCTGCGGCCCGAGGAGGCCGCGCCGCTGCTCGTCGCGGTGATGGACGGGCTGCAGTACCAGTGGCTGCACGACCCGGAGGCGGTGGACATGCCGGCCGCCTTCCGGTCCTTCCTCGCCCTGCTGGGGCAGCCGACACCGCCGCGCGACTGACGGCCCCGGGCCGGACTCATGGCCTTACGCGTAGGCGCAAGTAAGGGCGCGGAGGGGCCGCCCGGCGTGATCACCTGGACCAGGACGCCACCGGCGCCCGGCCTTGGGTCTAGTGGTCGTCGCCCGCGACCAGACCCTCCCGCGCGGGGCTGGCGCTGGCCCGGCACGGCGACGGGCTCACCGCCGTACGCCGCCTCGCTGGCCTGCCCGCTGCCCCAGCCCCGTGGCGAACGGCTTTGGGATGATCACGATCGTCCTGCCGCTGCCGGGCAGCGCCCGGCAGCGCCGCGCTTCCGTACGAGTTCTCCAGTGTCGCGGGGGGGGGGGGGGGGGGGGCCGGGGCGGGCGGGCAGGCGGGTGGGGGGTGTGTGTTTGGCCCCCCCCCCGCGCACACC
>NZ_JBSFMM010000174.1:0-23787 GCF_053599555.1 Streptomyces sp. NPDC000941 | reverse complement strand
CGTCGCGTCCGGACGGCGAGGGCCGGCCGGACGCGACGGCCCCCGAGCGGCCCGCTTCCGTGCTGCGCAGTGGGGCCGTCATGGCGGCGGGGTCGCTGGTCTCTCGCGCCACCGGATTCGTACGCTCCGCCGTCGTCGCCGCCGCGCTCGGTGTCGGGCTGGCGGCCGATGGGTACGCGGTCGGCAACTCCGTGCCCAACATCGTCTACACGCTGCTCCTCGGCGGTGCGCTCAACGCCGTGTTCGTGCCCGAACTGGTCAAGGCCGCCAAGGAGCACGCGGACGGCGGGGCCGCGTATACCGACCGGCTGCTGACCGTCTGCACCGCGGCCCTGCTGCTGATCACCGCCGGGGCGGTGTTCGCCGCGCCCGCCATCGTCGCGGCGTACACCGACTACACGGGCGGGCAGGCCACGATGACGGTCGCCTTCGCCCGCTACTGCCTGCCGCAGATCTTCTTCCTCGGTCTTTTCACCCTGCTGGGCCAAGTGCTCAACGCCCGGGGCCGGTTCGGCGCGATGATGTGGACTCCCGTCCTCAACAACGTCGTCGTCATCGCCGTCTTCGGCCTGTATCTGGCGACGGCGGGCACCGGGGGCACGCTCACCCCCGGCGAGACCGCGCTGCTCGGCTGGGGCACGACCGCGGGCATCGCTGTCCAGGCGCTGGCGCTGCTGCCGTCGCTGCGCGCGGCGCGCTTTCGCTGGCGGCCGCGGTTCGACTGGCGGGGCAGTGGGCTGTCCCGGCCGCTGCGTTCGGCGGGGTGGCTGGTGCTGCTGGTGTTCACCAACCAGCTCGCCTACTGGGTGGTGACCTGGCTGGCCACGATGGCCGGGGAGCGCGCGGCGGCCGGGGGGACCGACGGCGCCGGGTTCAGCGCGTACAACAACGCGTATCTGCTGTGGGCCGTGCCGCACGGGATCGTGACCGTCTCGCTGGTCACCGCGCTGATGCCGCGGATGAGCGGGGCGGCGGCCGACGGTGACACCGCGGCCGTGCGGCGGGACGTCTCGTACGCCCTGCGCAGCAGCGCCGCCGCCGTCGTACCCGCCGCCTGTGTGCTGTTGGCGCTCGCCGAGCCGGTGATGGCGGTGGTGTTCCAGTACGGCAGGACCGGCGCGGACGATATCGCGGTGATGGCGGGGGCGCTGATGGCGTTCGCCCCGGGGCTGGTGGCCTTCTCCGGGCAGTACGTCCTCTCGCGCGCCTTCTACGCGCTCTCCGACACCCG
The DNA here is from genome assembly GCF_053599555.1 of Streptomyces sp. NPDC000941. Lineage (NCBI taxonomy): Bacteria > Bacillati > Actinomycetota > Actinomycetes > Kitasatosporales > Streptomycetaceae > Streptomyces > Streptomyces sp. NPDC000941. The sequence goes on along the minus strand of NZ_JBSFMM010000174.1, from coordinate 22,556 downwards.
CACACCCTTCTTCCTGAACCTGGTGATCTCCGGGCTCAACGCGGGGCTGTCCGCGGCCGCGTATCTGGTGCTGCCCGCACGTTGGGCGGTGACCGGCATGGCCGGGGCGTACTCGGTGGCGCTGTTCGGGGGCTGGGCGGCCACCGCGTACGTACTGAACCGCAGGCTCCGGCCCGTCCCCTTGACGGCCGAGCGGGAGAGGGTTGCCTGGGGCAGCGGGTTGTGGCGCTCGCCGTCCGTGGCCGCCCTTGCCCGGCTGTCGCTGGCGGCCGTACCGGCCACCGCGCTCGGCCAGTTCGCGGCCACCCGCACGGCCCCGCTGGGCCCGCTCGCCGCCACGACGGTGGGTGTCGTGGCCATCCTGCTGGTCTTCGCGATCCTGGCCCGCCCGCTGCGGCTGACCGAACTGGACGCCGCGCTCAGGGCCGTGCCCCGCAAACTGAGCCGCCGCACCTGATCGGTCGCCGGACCTGACCAGCCGCCGGACCTGAGTCGCCGCATCTGAGCCGCCGCCCCCTCACCTGCCGAAATGGAATACTCCGCACATGCCACGCGTCCTTCTCATCGAAGACGACCCCTCCGTCCGCGAAGGGATCGAACTCGGCCTGCGCCGCCGCGGACACGATGTGCGCACCGCCGCCACCGGGGAGGCCGGGCTCACCGCCATCCGCGAGTTCGGGCCGGATCTGCTGCTCCTGGACCTGATGCTCCCTGGCATCAACGGAGTCCAGGTGTGCCGCCGGGTCCGCGAGTCCAGCCAGCTGCCGATCATCATGCTCACCGCGCGCGGCGACGACTTCGACGTCGTGGTCGGGCTGGAGGCCGGGGCCGACGACTACATCGTCAAACCCGCCCGTACCGAGGTCATCGAGGCCCGCATCCGGGCCGTACTGCGCCGGATCGAGGAGCCCGGGGGCCGCCCCGCCGTCGAGTTCCACGGCGATCTCGCCATCGACCGCGCCGGGCTGGCCGTGTCCAAGGCCGGGGAACGCCTCGCGCTCGCGCCCTCCGAGCTGAAGCTCCTGCTGTATCTGACCGGCGCGCCCGAGCAGGTCTTCAGCCGTCAGCAGCTGCTCGAACAGGTCTGGGAGCACAGCTACCACGGCGACGCCCGCCTGGTCGACGCCTGCGTACGGCGGCTGCGACACAAGATCGAGGACGTGGCCGGCAGCCCGCGCTACATACAGACCCTGCGGGGCTTCGGCTACCGCTTCGGACCGCTGTGAGCCCCCGGTGACCCGCTGGAGAGCCCGCATCGGGCTGCGCACCCGGCTCGTGCTCGCCTTCCTGCTGGTCGCGGCGGTCAGCGCCGGCACCACCGCGACCCTCACCTACCGCAAGGCGCGCACCGCGATCCTCGAACAGGCCCAGGACACCGCCGTCTCCTCCTTCCGGGACCGGGTCAGCGACATGGGCACCCCGCTCCCCGTCGAGCCCAAGTCCCTCCAGGAGCAGCTGCGCCAACTCGCCCGGCAGGGCAAGCCGCACCCCTGGGTGGTCTTCGCCGAGTACGGATCGGTCCGGGTCTCCTCCGGCACCAGCCCCGTCTCCACCGTCATCACCCCGCAGCTGCGCCGCGCCGCGCTCGCCAGCCCGCGCAGCGGAAGCTTCCAGCGGGTCGAGAAGCATGGCGACCCCTGGCTGACCGTCGCTGTTCCGACCGTCTTCAGGACCGGGAAGACCGTACGCCCCACGGGCCTTGTGCTGTACGCGGTGATGCCGCTGACCGACGAGGAGGCCAACGTCCGGGCCATGGTCACCGCGGCCCGCGACGGGGCCCTGCCGGGGCTCGCGGTGGCGCTCGTCCCCGCGCTGCTGGCCGCGCGCAGTGTGCTGCGCCCGGTGCGCGATCTGCGGAAGGCATCACAGAGCATGGGCCGGGGCCGCCTCGACACCCGGATCCAGATCAAGGGCAGCGATGAACTCGCCGACCTCGCCCGCACCTTCAACGAGTCCGCCGTCGCCCTGGAGCGATCGGTGGGCGAACTCCAGGACGCCGAGGCGCGCGCCCGCCGCTTCGCCTCCGATGTCTCGCATGAGCTGCGCACCCCGCTCGCCGGGATGCTCGCGGTCACCGAGGTCCTGGACGAGGACGCCGCCCGCCTCGCCCCCGACACCGCGGCCGCCGTACGGCTGATCAGCGCGGAGACCGGCAAACTCGCGGTCCTCGTCGAGGACCTGATGGAGATCTCCCGCTTCGACGCCGGGGCCGCCGAGCTGAACACCGACGAGGTCGACGTCGCGCAGACCATCCGCAAGACCCTGACCAGCCGCCACTGGACCGACCCCGACGAGATCGTCACCGACCTGCCCGACGGCATCCGGGCCCGGCTCGACCCGCGCCGTTTCGATGTCGTCGTCGCCAACCTGGTCGGCAACGCGCTGCGGCACGGCGCCGCGCCGGTCGTCGTACGGCTGCGTACGGAGACGGGCACAGGGGTGGAGACGGAGCAGGAAAAGACGGGCGGAAGGGGGACCCGCCTCGTCACCGAGGTCGCCGACAGCGGCCCCGGCATTCGCCCTGACGCGCTGCCGCACATCTTCGACCGCTTCTACAAGGCGGACTCCGCCCGCACCCGGTCGGAGGGCAGCGGCCTCGGCCTCGCCATCACCCAGGAGAACGTATGGCTGCACGGCGGCACGATCCGGGCGGCGAACGGCCCACAGGGGGGCGCCGTCTTCACCGTGGAGATCCCCCTGACGGGCACGGCCGGGGAGGTGACGGTGTGAAGCGCCTGGTCCGCCTGAGCCGCCTGAACTGCCTGGGCCTTGCCGTGGTGGCGGCCGTGTTGCTGACGGGCTGCGGGGTGCGGCAGAGCGACGTCATCGAGGCCGGCGGCCCGGCCACCGTCACGGTCTTCCCCGCCGCCGAGCAGCGGCAGATCCTCTTCTTCGTCTCCTCGGAAGGCCGCCTGACTCCGGTGGCCGGAGGAGTCTTCACGGACCGGGAGGGGGAGTACGACGGGAAGGTGCCCGGCGAGGTGGCCCTCATGATGCTGCTCGCCGGCCCGAGCGCGGAGGCGCGCGCGGCCGGGCTCCACACGGAGCTGCCCCGGGCGGCGGGGCAGATGGGGATGAAGTCGGGCACGGACCAGGTGCTGGTCAGTGTCCCGGTCGCGGTGCGGGGGCTCGGAAAGACCGCCGTGCGCCAGCTGGTCTGTACGGCGGCGTACGCGGAGGGCGGCGACGGCACCGCGGAGGTGACCGTCGCGGGCGACGACGGCAGGCTCCCGCCTGCCCACTGCGACGGGTGACGCCGCGGGGCGATGTGCCCCGACCCCGACGGGTGGGGCACACAGCCCGCTGCGCGGCCTCGGCTCAGCGCGGCAGCTAGCGCAGCAGCTCGTACGCCGGCAGCGTCAGGAACTCCGCGTAGTCCTCGTCAAGCGCGACCTTGAGCAGCAGATCGTGGGCCTGCTGCCAGTTGCCCGCGGCGAACGCCTCCGCCCCGATCTCCTCGCGGATGGCCGTCAGCTCCTCGGCCGCGATGGTGCGGACGAGACCGGCCGTCGCCTTCTCGCCGTTCTCGAAGACGACGCCCGCGTTGATCCACTGCCAGATCTGGGAGCGGGAGATCTCGGCGGTGGCGGCGTCCTCCATGAGGTTGAAGATGGCGACCGCGCCCAGGCCGCGCAGCCAGGCCTCGATATAGCGGATGCCGACCTGGACCGCGTTGCGCAGCCCCGCCGCGGTGGGCTTGGCGTCCAGGGAGGCGATGTCGATCAGCTCGGCCGCGGTGACCTGGACGTCCTCGCGCAGCCGGTCCTTCTGGTTGGGCTTGTCGCCGAGCACCGCGTCGAACGAGGCGCGGGCGATCGGGACCAGGTCGGGGTGGGCGACCCAGGAGCCGTCGAAGCCGTCGTTCGCCTCGCGGTCCTTGTCGGCCCTGACCTTCTGATACGCGACGGCGTTGACCTCGGGGTCGCGGCGGGAGGGGATGAAGGCCGCCATGCCGCCGATCGCGTGGGCGCCGCGCTTGTGGCAGGTGCGCACCAGCAGCTCGGTGTAGGCGCGCATGAAGGGGGCGGTCATGGTGACGGCGTTGCGGTCGGGGAGGACGAAGTCGGCCCCGGCGTCACGGAAGTTCTTGACGATGGAGAAGAGGTAGTCCCAGCGCCCCGCGTTCAGCCCGGAGGCGTGGTCGCGCAGCTCGTAGAGGATCTCGTCCATCTCGTACGCGGCGGTGATGGTCTCGATGAGCACGGTGGCGCGGATGGTGCCCTGGGGGATGCCGAGGTGGTCCTGGGCGAAGACGAAGATGTCGTTCCAGAGGCGGGCCTCGAGGTGCGACTCGGTCTTGGGGAGGTAGAAGTACGGGCCCTTGCCCTGGTCGAGCAGGCGCTGGGCGTTGTGGAAGAAGTAGAGCCCGAAGTCGACGAGGGCGCCGGGCACGGCGCGGTCGCCGGCCCGCAGATGGCGCTCGTCCAGATGCCAACCGCGCGGCCGGGCGACGACGGTGGCCAGCTCTTCGGCGGGGCGCAGCGCGTACGCCTTGCCCTCGGGGGTGGTGAAGTCGATGCGGCGCTGGTAGGCGTCGATCAGGTTGAGCTGGCCGTGGACGACGTTCTCCCAGGTCGGCGCGGAGGCGTCCTCGAAGTCGGCGAGCCAGACCTTGGCGCCCGAGTTGAGGGCGTTGATGGTCATCTTGCGGTCGGTGGGGCCGGTGATCTCCACCCGGCGGTCGTCGAGCGCCGCCGGGGCGGGGGCGACGCGCCAGTCGGCGTCCTCGCGGATGTGGGCGGTCTGCGGGAGGAAGTCAAGGGTGCCGGTTCGGGCGATCTCGGCGCGGCGCTCGGCACGGCGGGCGAGCAGTTCGTCGCGGCGCGGGGTGAAGCGGTGGTGGAGCTCGGCCAGGAAGGCCAGGGCCGAGTCGGTCAGCACCTCTCCCTGCCGCTCCAGCGGCTCGGCGTCGACGATGGCCAGCGGGAACGGTGCTGGTGCGGACATGGGCGGTCACTCCTCGGGCGACACAGGGCGAGACATATGGACTTCTGTGACTTCTGCTTAGTGGATACTAATTTCCTCATGGCGGAACTTCAACGTTTTGTTGGGCTCACTCCAGCCGTTTCAGGTCCTCCGGGGTGTCGATGTCATCGGGCCGGGCGATATCGGAGCAGTCGACGAGCGTGACCTCCGACTGATGCTCCTTCAGATACGCCCGTGCCCCGCGATCGCCCACCGCACTCGCCGCGACCTCCGCCCACCGCTCGGCGCCGAACAGCGCCGGATGGCCCCGCCGCCCGCCGTACACCGCCGCGGCCAGGCACGACGGCCCGTCGTACGCCGCCGCCACCCGGGCCACCGCCGCGGCCCCGATCCCCGGCTGGTCCACGAGCATCACCAGCGCCGCCCCCGCCCCCGTCCCCACCTCCGCCCTCGTACCGGCCAGCGAGGCGAGTCCGGCCCGCAGCGAGGAACCCATGCCGTCGGCCCAGTCCGGGTTGTCGACCAGCGTGCACCCGGGGAGCTCGGCCCTGGCCCGTACGGCCTCGGCGGCCGCGCCCAGCACGATATGCACCGGTTCGCAGCCGCCCTCGCGCAGCGCCCGCACCGCGTGCTCGACCAGCGGTCTGCCCCGGTGGGCCAGCAGCGCCTTCGGTCGCCCGCCCAGCCGCCTGCCCCCGCCGGCGGCCAGCAACAACCCGGCGACCTGCGCTTTATCGTGCGATGTGTGATCTGTCGGCATTGCCTACCGCTCATCCCTTCTTGATCCCCCTTTGTCTCCCCCTATCGCACCCGGTCTGATTTTCGCTCTCCGTATGGCGTGTCGCGCACAGAGTGGCGTTAACTGATCCGCGGCCTCTCGCGTCCGATCGACGCGTCCAGGGGTCATGGGGAGAAGGGGGCAGGCTTCGTGCAGAGGGGTGCGAGGGCGAGCAGGGCAGTCATGTCCGACGATCACATGGGACGCCGGGGGATGCCCGGCGCCTGGTCAGTGGAGGGCGCCGCGGTCGTGGAAGACAGGCGAGTGGCCGGCACCGAGGAGGATCCCAGGGCGGCGGAGCTGCGCCGGGCCGTCGCCCGGCTGCGGCGCGAACTCGCCGCCCACCCGGCCGACTTGCCGGACCGGGCCATAGCGGATGACGAGCTCGCCGCGCTGGACGCCATGGCGTGCGAGGGGGTGCCCGAGCTGCCCCGGCTGCGCCGCGCCCTGCTGCTCATCGCGGGCGCGCTCGGTTCGGTGAGCGCACTGGCGCCGGCGCTGAGGGGGGTGCGTGCGGCGATCGACCTGTTCGGCGATGTGCCGCAGGCAGGGGGGAGGGGCTGAGGGGTCGGGCTTGAGGGGGCGCCGCCGGTACGGCTCGATACGGCACCGGCGGCGCGCCCGCCCTTAGGTGAAGCCTGCTCCGGCGTCAGGCGGAGCCCGCGCTGGCGAGCGCGGTGGACAGCTCGGCCGCGACCTCCTGGAGGATCGGCACGATGTCCCGTGTGGCCTCGTCCGTCACCCGCCCGGCCGGGCCGGAGATCGAGATGGCGGCGGCCGTGGGCGAGTCGGGCACGGATACGGCGAGGCAGCGCACGCCCATCTCCTGCTCGTTGTCGTCCACCGCGTAGCCCAGCTCACGCACCTGCCGCAGCGCCTCCAGGAAGGCGTCCGGCGTGGTGATCGTCTTCTGGGTGGCGGCCGGCATACCGGTCCGGGCCAGCAGCGCGCGCACCTCGTCGGCGGGCGTGTCCGCGAGCAGCGCCTTGCCGACGCCGGTCGTATGCGGCAGCACCCGCCGCCCGACCTCGGTGAACATCCGCATCGAGTGGCGCGAGGGCACCTGCGCGACGTACACCACCTCGTCGCCGTCCAGCAGCGCCATGTTCGCGGTCTCGCCGGTCGCCTCCACCAGCCGCGCCAGATAAGGCCGGGCCCAGGTGCCCAGCAGTCGGGAGGCGCTTTCGCCGAGCCGGATCAGCCGGGGGCCCAGCGCGTAGCGGCGGTTCGGCTGCTGGCGCACATAGCCGCAGGCGACCAGGGTGCGCATCAGGCGGTGGATGGTGGGCAGGGGAAGCCCGCTGCTGCCGGAGAGCTCGCTCAGCCCGACCTCGCCCCCGGCGTCGGCCATCCGCTCGAGCAGATCGAAAGCGCGCTCGAGGGACTGGACGCCGCCGGAGTTGGCAGCGGCGGTCTTGGGCTCGGCGGACGGCACGTCGACGGTTCCTTTCGCGGCAGGTGAAACCGGCCCCCGTATGGCTGATTCGCCCCGGCCGACCGGCCAACGGGCAGCCTACCCTTCCCCAAGCTCTCGGCTCCGCTCGAGCAGGGGAGACCCCATCTCGGCCGACCAGGTTCTGCGCTCCGAAAATCGCCTTCCATTCTATGGACGGCCGTCTTGTGGCGGGGACGCGGGCGGTGGGGTCTTGACCCGGCGGGCGGCTCGGTGAACACTCCTGGAACAGAAAAGTGTTTCCGCTTCGCGGAAAAATCGTGCTGATCTGAAGAGTCTGCCAAGAAGAGTCTGCCGAGAAACGGAGGGCACGGGTGTCAGACGCGGATCCGGACTTGGACCTGGACCTGGACCTGGTGTTGCGCTCGACCCGCGTGGTGACCCCGGAGGGGATGCGCGCGGCATCGGTCGCCGTCTCCACGGCCGACGGAACGATCTCGGCCGTCCTGCCGTACGACGCGGCCACCCCGCCCGGGGCCCGCCTGGAGGACTTCGGGGACGACGTTCTGCTCCCCGGCCTCGTCGACACCCACGTCCATGTCAACGACCCGGGCCGCACCGAATGGGAGGGGTTCGCGTCCGCCACCCGCGCCGCCGCGGCCGGCGGCGTCACCACCCTCGTCGACATGCCGCTCAACAGCATCCCGCCGACCACCACCGTCCGCGCGCTGGAGATCAAGCGGGCCGTCGCCCGCGCCGCGGCCCATATCGACATCGCCTTCTGGGGCGGCGCCGTCCCCGGCAACATACGAGACCTCAGGCCCCTGCACGACGCCGGAGTCCTCGGCTTCAAATGCTTTCTGCTCCACTCAGGCGTGGACGAGTTCCCCCAGCTCGCCCCCGCCGAACTCGACGCGGCGCTCGGCGAGATCGCGGGCTTCGGCGGCCTGCTCATCGTCCACGCCGAGGACCCCCAGCTGATCGACGGGGCCCCCAGCCCCAGCGGCCCGCGCTACGCCGACTTCCTCGCCTCACGCCCGCGCGAGGCCGAGAACCGGGCCATCGCGGGACTGATCGAGCTCGCGCGGAAGCACGCCGCCCGTGTGCACATCCTCCATCTGTCGTCCGCCGAAGCGCTCCCCCTGATCACCTCCGCCCGGAACGAGGGCATCGAGATCACGGCCGAGACCTGCCCGCACTTCCTCACCCTGACCGCCGAGGAAGTCCCCGACGGCGCCACCGAGTTCAAGTGCTGCCCGCCCATCCGCGAGGCCGCCAACCAGGACGCGCTGTGGCAGGGCCTGGCCGACGGCACCATCGACTGCGTCGTCTCCGACCACTCGCCGTGCACCGCGGACCTCAAGGTCGGCGACTTCGGGCAGGCATGGGGCGGCATCGCCTCCCTCCAGCTCGGCCTCCCCGCGGTCTGGACCGAGGCGCGGCGGCGCGGCCGTACGCTCCCGGATCTCGCGCGCTGGATGTCCACGGCCCCCGCCGCACTGGTCGGCCTCGCGCACAAGGGGGCCATCGAGCCCGGCCGCGACGCCGACTTCGCGGTCCTCGCGCCCGAGGAGACCTTCACCGTCGACCCGGCCGCGCTCCACCACCGCAATCAGGTGACCGCCTACGCCGGGAAGACCCTGTACGGCGTCGTACGGTCCACCTGGCTGCGCGGCCGGAAGATCGCCGAACAAGGCACCCCGACCACCCCCACCACCGACTCCGCCACCGACCCCACTGGACCCACAAAATCCCCCACACCCCCCACACCACATGGCCGACTCCTGGAAAGGCAGCACCGCACATGACCGCGCCGATCCCCCGCTTCACCGGCGACGCGAGCCCGTACGGCGGCGGCGACCCGTACGCCGACTACCGCACCGCCGACCTCCCCTTCACCCATCTCGCGGACCTGGCCGACCGGCGGCTCGGCGGAAGCGTCATCGCGGCCAACGACGAGTTCTTCGCCGAACGCGAGAACCTGCTGCGGCCCGAGGCCCCGCACTTCGACCCCGAGGACTTCGGCCACAAGGGCAAGGTCATGGACGGCTGGGAGACCCGCCGACGGCGCGGCGCCTCGGCCGAGCAGCCGCACCCCGCCGCCGACGACCACGACTGGGCCCTGATCCGCCTCGGCGCGCCCGGCGTCATCCACGGCATCGTCGTCGACACCGCCCACTTCCGCGGCAACTACCCGCAGTCGGTCAGCGTCGAGGCGACATCGGTGGCGGGCTCCCCGTCCCCCGAGGCACTGCTCGCCGACGGGGTGGAGTGGACGGAGCTCGTCCCCCGCACCCCGGTGGGCGGCCACGCGGCCAACGGCTTCGCGGTCGCGGTGGCGCGCCGCTTCACCCACCTCAGGCTCAAGCAGCACCCCGACGGCGGAATCGCCCGCCTGCGCGTGTACGGCGAGGTCGCCCCCGACCCCGGCTGGCTCACCGCCCTCGGCACCTTCGACCTGGCCGCCCTGGAGAACGGCGGCGCGGCCGAGGACGCCTCCGACCGCTTCTACTCCCCGCCCGCCAACACCATCCAGCCCGGCCGCTCCCGCAAAATGGACGAAGGCTGGGAGACCCGCCGCCGCCGCGACCAGGGCCACGACTGGGTCCGCTACCGGTTCACCGAACAGGCCGTGATCCGCGCCGTCGAGATCGACACCGGCTGCTACAAGGGCAACGCGCCGGGCTGGGCCACGCTGTACGTCCTCGACGCCACCTCCGGCGCCGACCCGGCCGACCACACGGCCCCCGGCTGGACCGAACTCCTGCCCCGCACCCGCCTCCAGCCCGACACCATCCACCGCTTCCCGCTCGACACTGCCCCACCCGCCACCCACGTCCGCATCGACATCTTCCCGGACGGCGGCGTCGCCCGCCTGCGGCTGCACGGCACGCTCACGGAGGCGGGCGCGCAGCGGCTCGCGGCGCGGTACGCGGAGCTGGGCGGGGCTCACAGGTAGCGGAGCCGTATGCCCGGCCCGAGATGGTGAGTGCCCGTGACGACCTGCCCCTGGCCCACGTCGACGGTGAGGCGGGGGTGGGCCGGGCGGCCTGCCAGCGAGGACAGGTCCAGCGGGCCGGGGCGTGGGCCATGGCACATGCCGAAGAACACCCGGGTGACCGAGGTGATCCTATGGAGAGGGCTGAGATCGGCGGGAAGGGCGCAGTCGTAGAAGATCAGCTCCTTGGCGCGGAGACCGACGGAAGGCAAGACGCCAAGTTGCTCGGTCATATGGAACCCGGCCAGCCGCAGTCGCCCGAGGTCGGCGATCGCGGTCGAGTCCATGAGCCCCCGAAGGCTCCCCGCGCCCTCCAGGGACAGGTACTCGAGTTTCGGCAGACGGTCGAGAAACGCCAGACCGGGGTCGGCCGGGACGTATCCCAGCCACAGGTCGGTCAGAGACGGTGGCAGAGGGAACTGGTCCAGCGGGGGGAGGGCCGACCAATAGGTGAGGAAGAGCTTCCGCAGCCGGGTGAATCGGTCCAACACCTCGGTGCCCTTCAAGGGGCCGTTTCCGTTGACCAAGAGATTTTCCAACGCTCGGTGGTCGGCCAGTGGGCGGAGATCGCCGTCGCCCTTGAGGCGAGTTATCCACAGCTGGGAAAGCTGGGGAAGTTCCTTCAGAGCGGCGAGGCCGGCGGTGAACGGATAGGTGATCGATATTCTCCGGACTCCCAGCTGCGTGGCCGTGGCCCACTGGCTGGGATGGGAGAGAGTGAGGTGCAGGTCTCGCAGCGGCAACTTGCAGAGCACACGCCGGACATACTGATCAGGGGCGAAATAGTCCCATACCCGGGCCAGTTCCTTGTGCACATGGGCGCGCCCGTCTTCGGCGTAGGCACTCAGTAAGTCCAGCGCGCGCCCTCCGCCGATGAGGGCCGCGGTGCGCACCGCCGCCCTGGCCGCGGTCTCGCTGAGCCCTTCGAGCGAGCGGGGCAGCCTGCCCAGCACCGGATCGCCCACAGCCGCCAGCGACTCCGCGTCGCTCCGGCGCCGCGGTGGCACCAGCACACCGAGATTCAGGTCCAGCCGCTCGGCGAGCCCGACGGGCACCGACTCCACCGTCTCCAGACAGGACGCCGCCAACAGCCGTAGCCCACGCGCATGACGGCGCTCCGCCTCCGCGCGGTCCAGGATGCCGGTGATCAGCTCCTCCCGCTGGCCGCGGTTGGCGTGCCCGGCGGCCATGATGATGGTCTCGCGCCAGGTGTCCAGATGGGCCCGCTCGATCAGATTGCCGATACGGTCCTCCTCCGCCGCCTCCTCGGCGGCCAGGTACTCCTGGAAGCTGCGGTGCAGGAAGTCGACGCGGTCGTCGGCCGGGGCACGCAGCACACCCGAACGCGTCACCAGATGCTCCAGCGCCTGTCCGCCCTCAACCTCCAGATGACGCATCGACCTCAGCTTGGCCGCCACGTGGTCGAGCGCCTTCTCGCGGGCGATCTCGCTGCGGTTGTTGTCCGACAGCCGCCAGGCCAGATCGCGCAGCAGGCACAGCTTGTCCGTGAGGCTCAGCTGTACGTCCAGGGCGCTGGGGACCCCGCGCTCCGCGTCCCGGCGCTGCACCAGCAGCTCCAGCGCGATCCGGTACAGCTCCATGCGGTTTCGCGGCAGCCGGCTGCGCCGCCCCAGGTGCAGCGCGCACAGCAGGGCGGCCAGGAGCGGGTTCGCGGCGAGCGCGAGCAGATGGGGGCGGTCCTGGAGGCTGGCCACGAGCGCCCGTTCGTAGTGCGGCAGCTCTTCCGGTGCGCATGGAGCGTCGCCGGAGTGCAGCTGTACGGCCTGATGCCACTGCTGGACGAAGGCGCGCAGGTCGGCGGGGGTCATCCGTTCAAGACCGACCGGGGCGAAGCCCTCCGACCGCAGCCAGTCGCCGCTCGCGGCCGTAGGCCGGGCCGTCACCACGGCGCGGGTGTCCGGGTAGGCGCTGAGCAGCAGCCGGAGCCAGTCGCGGACCTTGCGCCGTTCGCTCGCGACGATTTCGTCAAGCCCGTCGACCAGGAGCAGGATCCGGCCAGCCTGGAACTGGCGGTCGACCCACGCGGCGGGCATATGGCCGGTCAGCGGCCCGGCGGTGACGTCCAGGAGTTGTTCGAGGCGGGGCAGCTCGCGTGTGGCGTAGTGGCGGAGCTTGACGAGGACGGGGACCAGGCCGTTCCAGTCGGCGAGATCGCCACCGAAAGAGCCCCGCGCCGCGGTGACGGCCAGCCAGTTGAGCAGCGTGGTCTTGCCGGAGCCCGCTTCCCCGCGCAACAGCACACGCGGCGACTGTTTGAGCGCCGCCTCGACCCGTACGCTCGCCGACGACTCCTGCTCGGCCGTGTCCCATGCGCCGATGCCGGTCCGTAACCGGTCGGCGGACCCATGGCCGGTCCGCCGGGCAGCCCGTCCCTCGTCCGTGCTGACCCGCAGACTGATGTAGGCGACGGACAGCTTGGTACGCGGAGCCTGCCCCGCCGTGAAGCTGAACAGCTCCACCTCGTCCATGGTGCGGCTGATGAACTCCAGATACTCGTGACGGAAGGCGGCGTCCTGATCCGCGCCCTGCGGCGCGTACAGTGACCTGATGGGCAGCCGCTCCAGCACCCGGCTCAGCTCCGAGCCGAGCTCGCCGACCCGCCCCAGCAGCTCGGTGACGCCCCGTTCGGTGAAGACCGGCAGGCGGCGCAGGGTCTGCACATAGCAGTCGCAGCACTCGGCCAGCAGCAGCTCGTAGAAGCGCGTCTCGACCTCGCCGAGACCGGTCGGCGGGGGAGCGGCGGTACGGACGCGCCGGGCGAGCTCGGCGGGGTTGGCGTCGGATCCGAGGATCGCGGTGTCGGACAGGTCCGCGTGGGCGAAGGCCGCAGTCACGGCGTCGAGTGCCGCCTGCCGTCCGCCCTCGTCCAGGTCGCGGAACTCATGCCCGCAGATCGGCTCGAGCCGCGCCGCGACCGCGTCCGCGATCTGCTCGAACTGCCGCTCCACGCCCCGCTGAGCCCGCAGCCCCGGTATCCGCCGCCGGATCAGCGCGGACATGTTCATCCGGCTCTCCTGCTCGCGCGTACGCGGGTCGAGCCACATCCGGACGGCGCGTGTCGCCAGTGTCCGCCCCAGGTTGATCGCCGCGACCTCAGCGCTCACGCCACTCCGCCCCTTCGAGGTGATTGTCGGCTTTCCTCGCATCGACATCTTCCCGGAACAGCCCGATCACCCACCTGAGTCCGCGTCGCCGCGGTCTTCACGTGATGGGTGCCTCACGCGTATGACTGACATGACGCAGTGTCGCTGCGGGCCTGAGCAAGAAGCCGTAGGGGGAGGCTGAAGGGATGCTTGAGGTTCATTTCGCCGCGCGGAGTGACTACTTCGCTTCCGATGACGACCGGTGGCTGCAACAGATTCGAGTGCTGCATGAAGCGCTCGAAGAGCAGGCGCCTGGCGCGCTGACGTCGCGTTCCGGGACGCAGTCCGAGACGCAGCCCGGGACGAAGGGAGCCGCCACCGACCTGGTGTTGCTTCTCGCCACGCCCAGTGTCGTCGCCGGTGCGGTGAAGGCGTTTACTTCCTGGCTGAACCGCGACCGCGGGCGGACCGTTCATGTCACCTGGAACAACGATGGGCGGCGGGGCGAGTTCACAGTCACCACCGAGGTCACCGACACCGCCACCCTGCAAGCCGCCTTGGAGCATGGACTGCGCGCGGCCGGCGGCTCAGCGGAGGACTCCGACTCGTCCACGAGTGATGCCTCGACTCCGGAGCCCCGGTCCGATGACTGAACCAGCCCGCACCTACCGGGCACTCCTCATCGGCAATTCCGAGTTCCCCGACGATCCACAGGGCCTACCGCCCCTCAAGGGGCCGACGGCCGACGTGCGGGTGCTGTACGAAGCGCTGACGGACCGCGCCACCGGTCTGCACCCGCGCGGGGCCGTGAAGGTCGTCGTCAATGAGACCTCGTCGCAAGTGGAAGACGCACTGGCCGAGTTCTTCGAGCACTCGTTCGCGCATGAGCAGTTGTTTCTCTACTACAGCGGTCACGGCAGACTGGACGCGCGGAACAGGCTTCGGCTCTGCACTCACGACACCACCCTCGGCGGCTTACGGACCCGCTCCGTGAGGCATGAGTTCATCAACGAGCTGATCGACGACTGCGCTGCCCGCTCGATCGTCGTGGTCCTGGACTGTTGCTTCAGCGGGGTGGCCGCGGTCAAGGGGGCCGACCCCGCCACACAGCTCTCCGGTTACGGCAGATTCGTGATGACCAGCTCCAGCCACGCCGGGCTCTCCTCCGACGCGGCGAACGCGCATGAGCCGAGTCCTTTCACCAGGCATCTGGCCGAGGGACTGCGCTTCGGCGCACGTGGAAAGGACGGCTACGTCTCGGTCCATGACGTCTACACGTACACCTATGAGCAAACCCGTGCCCTCGGGCAGATCCCGCATATGAAGGCGGAGGGCGGAGTCGGGCAGGTTTCATTGGCTCGAAGACTGATACGGACCGCGGATGGACCTGAAACGAAGGGAGGGGCAGCTGCGCCCGAGGCCGCGGCCAGGGCCTCGGCCGATGCGCTCGATATACGTCCTGTGTTCACCGATCCACAGGGGAATCAGACCCTCCTGACAACGGAAAGTGATTTCACCGGTGTTCTCCACGTCCGGCTGCCGCAGCGTAAGACCGTACTGACGACCCACCGGGACCAGCTCGCGGGCGCGAACGGCATCGGCCCGGCCACGGCGGAGCTGAGGTCACGCGCGAAGATTCACCATGCTGATCTCCGGGCCCGGGTCGACGGCAGGGAGCCGGTGGAGATTCGGAGCGGGACGGTGGATGGCACGGTGCGGTTCGCCCTTCCCGACGGTATGGGTACCGTGACGTGGTCCGAGCGGCAGGTGGCGGACTTCGGACGAGCGAAGGCGGTGGGGTACTGGCCCAGTACGGCTCCCGCAACCACCCCTCATCCGGAATGGCACGGCGCCGGTTCAGGCGGTGAGCCTGAGGACCCCGTTTATGACGACCTGGCGTCCGCCGGTCGTTCGGCCTGGTCGTGGCTGCCGATGGGCGCCGGCGCGGCGGCTTTGTCGGCTGCTCAATGGGACCTTTGTGCTCACCTGGGCGGCGCGAGAGTGTCTGAACTGACCGGGTTCGGGGTGATGGTTATTCTCTGCGGTCTGGCATTTATGGCTGTGTTCTGTGTTGGCCAATTCATCGGTCGTATTGAGACTGCCGTCATGTTCCGCAGAGTAAGGCGTCTGAGGAATGATCCCGCACTTCCCATCACTCCCATGCTGATGGTGTGTCATGTGGAAACGGTGGAAAAGACCGCGCTCACGCTGGATGGGAGTATGTCTGTCACGGTGGAGAAACCGTACGCCTGGCTATGGGGCGAGAGGGAATTCGTGGCGGCTGTTCAGGCGTACAAGCGGGATGGTGACGTGCCGGTCCATCCTGAGGTCAAGGTACCCGTTCTGAATGGTTATGTGGCGGACTTCAAGGCGCGCATAGCGACGCCCGCCCCGGAAAAGGTCGAGGTCATCGGGCATCCGCTCAAAGGGAAGTGGGTCGCGATCAGGACTACCCGCGGAATGATCTGGCCCAGGGGGCAGGCGGAATAGGGCCGCCCCACTCGTCGTTGCGGCCGTGACGCGCGTCACATCGACCTCATGTCACGTTCGGCCGGGCTGCTTGCATCCCGTGGTCGTCATCAGCAAATGAGGGAGGACGGAACGATGAGCGCACACCGTGTGGTGGTTCTGGGGGCGGGGTACGCGGGCATGGCCGCGGCGGTTCAGCTCGGGGCTCGGGTCAAGGGGCGCGAGGATGTGCGGGTGACCGTGGTGAACGCGCAGGAGCGGTTCACCGAGCGGCTGCGGCTGCACATGACGGCGACCGGGCAGCCGCTCGCCGAGCTGAGCGTCCCGGAGTTGCTGGGGGGTACGGGGGCGGGGTTCGTACGGGGCTGGGTGACGGCGATCGACGCCGACGCGAAGACGGTGCGGATCGATGACGACCGGGTTCTGGAGTACGACACGCTGGTGTACGGGCTGGGCGGTGTGGCGGACACCTCGGCGGTGCCGGGGGTCGAGGACTACGCCTACACGCTGAACAGTGCGCAGGACGCCGAGGTGTTGGCCGACCGGCTGGCGCGGCTCGGCGGTGGGACGGTGGTGGTCGGGGGCAGCGGGCTGACCGGGGTCGAGTCGGCCGCGGAGATCGCGGAGCGGCATCCGGAGTTGGATGTGGTGCTGCTGGGCCGGGGGGAACCCGGTGCGGCCATGAACCCGAAGGCCAGGGCGTATCTGCAGGCCGCGCTTCAGCGCCTCGGCGTCGAGGTGCGCGGCGGGGCCGAGGTGGCGAAGGTGCTGCCCCATTCGGTGGAGCTGGCGGGCGGAGAGAGCGTCGCCGTCGATGTGGTGCTGTGGACGAGCGGTACGCGGGTGTCGCCGCTGGCGGCCGCCGCCGGGCTGGCCGTCGATGAGTACGGGCGGATCGTCACCGACGCGGCGCTACGGTCGGTGTCGCATCCAGAGGTGTACGCGGTGGGGGACGCGGCGGCGATCCGTCAGGGCTACGGCGCGATGCACGGTACCTGCCAAGGGGGCATGCCGACCGGTGTGCACGCGGCGGTGTCGATCGTCCGTGAGCTGAAGGGCAAGCAGCCCAAGCCGTTCCGCTTCGGCTACTACCACACGCCGGTGAGCCTGGGCCGTGACGACGCTGTTGTGCAGTTTACGCACCCCGACGACAGCCCCCGGCGGATATTTCTGACCGGTCGTTTCGCGGCCAGGTATAAGGAGACGGTGACTGCTTCGCCCTGGCCGACGTATGGCCGTATGAAGAAGATGCCCGCTTCGGGTGCGTTCTGGCCGCACGGTGGCCGCTTCACCCGGATCCGGGTGGCGCGGTGAGCCACCCCTTCCCGGACCCGTCCCCGGACACCTCCCCGGACCCGTCGCTGGGTACCTTCGTGGGCCCCGACCAGCAGGTGTTCGATGAACATCGCAGGCTGCTGTTCTCCGTGGGCTACCGCATCCTCGGCGTCGCGGCGGACGCCGAGGACGCGGTCCAGGACGCCTGGATCAAGTGGTCGGCCGCCGACCGCTCGCAGGTCGCCGACCCCAAGGCGTATCTGACGCGGATCGTGTCGAATGTCGCGCTGGCGCGGCTGCGTTCCACCCAGCACAAGCGTGAGACGTATGTGGGGCCGTGGCTCCCGGAGCCCATCCTCACCATCGGCGACACCGCCGAGACCGTCGCGGACGCCGATTCGGTGTCGATGGCCATGCTGGTGGTGCTGGAGACGCTGAGCCCGCTGGAGCGCGCGGTGTTCGTGCTGAAGGAGGTCTTCGACTTCAGCCATGCCGAGATCGCGGAGGCGGTGGAGCGCTCCGAAGCCGCGGTGCGGCAGGCCGCACATCGCGCTCGCGAGCATGTACGGGCCAGGCGGCCGCGCTTCACCGCGGACCGGGGGCGGCAGCGCGAGGTCACCGAGCGGTTCCTCGCGGCGGCGACCGGCGGTGACGTCAACGCCCTGATGGAGTTGCTGTCCCCGGACGTCACCCTGTGGACCGACGGCGGCGGCAAGGTCCGCCAGGCCATGCGTCCGGTCGTGGGCGCCGCCACGGTGGCCGCCTGGTTCGCCGCCATCGGCTCGGTCACCTACCAGGGCATCGAGCCCGCCGATATGAAGGTCGAACTCGTCGAGGTCAACGGCGGGCCGGGCGTGGTGTTCGGCGGGCCGGGGCGCGTGATCGCCACCGTCACCTTCGATTTCGACTCCGACGGCCGCGTCACCGCCATCCACAACGTGGCCAACCCCGAGAAGCTCCGAGCCGTGGCCACCGGCACCGCCCATGACGTCGGGACCCACTGAGCCCGTGAGCCCGTGCGCCCGTGAGCCCGTGAGTCGTGTACGAGGTCAGCCCGTCGGCTCGGGGACCCCGATCGGGTTGGGGAATCGGAGGGCGGAGCCGCAGGCGGTCGCGAGCGGGGTCAGGAGCCTGACCAGGTCCGCCGTCCCGTCGGGGCCGAGCGTCTGCCAGGGGCGCTCGGCCGCCCGGTCCGTCGCCGCCTCCGCCGTACGCAGCGTCTCGCGCCCGGCGTCCGTCGCGGAGCCGTCCGGAGCGAGCAGGCCGCGTTCGAGCAGGCGGTGTTCGGCGGCCTGCCACTGCTCGTCGGTCCAGCCGCGTTTGGGCTGGAGTTCGGCGCGGGGGAGGTCCACGGCGGCGCGGAGCGCGAGCGTTTCGCAGCCGTCGAGGCCAGCGGCGACGAGGGCCGCGACATGGCCGTCGCCGCGGTGTTCGCGGAGCACGGTGGTGGCGTGCCAGAGGCGTTCGAGGGGGTCGTCGGGGAAGTCGAGCGAGCCGTTGGCGGCGGCCAGTACGCGCCCGGCGCCGTCCAGGTCCGCGGCGCGCTGGGCCAGGCCCTCGGCGGCGCGCTCCACCTCGTGCTCGTGCCCGGCGAGCAGCCGGGCCAGCGAGGCCGCGGCGCCGGCGCGGCGCAGCTCCAGGGCGCGCTCGGGGGTGACCAGGGCCCAGATGGCGGGGAGGGCGCGGGCCACCATGGGCGGGGCGAAGCTGAAGAAGGCGGCCACGACGGGCTCCGGCCCGACCGGGCCGAGGGGCGCGGCGCGGCCCGCGAAGTAGCCGCGCCAGAAGCCGCGGAGGCCCGCGTCCTCGTACGCGGCCAGGGCCTCCGGCGCGAAGTACGTGACCGCGTGGATCGGCTCGAACAGGGTCCACATCGTGCGGGCCGTCGCCGCCGGGGTGGATTCCACGGTGGTGCTCCCTTCGGGGTCGGGGCGGGTCATCACAGGCCGTGCTCCCCCATCGGCGGGAAGCGCCGGGTTTCGTGCGTCCGGGTCGGATGGGGTCAGTCCTCCGGCTCCGGCTCCGGCTCCGGCTCCGGCTCGCGGACGATCGCGAGGATCGTCAGTGCGGTCCGCGCCAGCTCCTCGTCCCCGCGCACCGTGGCCCGGCGCCGCGCCTCCCGCGGCGTGATCCCGCGCGTGGCCAGCCGCCACAGCGTGTCCGCGGCGAGTTCGACCTCCACGGTCGCCGGGGCGGCGGGGGTACGGAGCGCCCAGCGGTCGTCCTCTCGTACCGCCGTCCACGCCCCGCCGGCCGGGCCGGGCACCAGGACCCGTACCACCGCGCCGGCGTGGGCCGGATGGGCGCGCAGGGTGTGCGGGAGGGCGCGCAGAAAGGCGTCGAGCACCGGGTGCAGCAGCTCGGGGCCGGTGGCGCCCGGCCGGTTCACGGCGTCGCGGATCTGCTGCTGGTGGACCCAGAACTCGGTGTACTCGCGGGCGGTGTCCAGCCAGTTCGGGGCGGGCGCCCCGGGGGCCGCCCAGGACACGTCGAGGCCGGCGGGCGCGGCGGGGTCGAGGCCCGCCCAGAAGTCGTCGAGCCGCGGGCCGAGCGTGGCCAGCAGCTCGGTCAGCACGCGCGGGCTGAGCTGCCGGGATGCGCGGACGAAGTCCTCGTTGGTCCGCGTGATGAACCGCGGCAGCGTCTCGCCGGGGCCGAACGGCGGCCCCGGGTGCCCGTCGCGGCCGCCGGACAGCCGGCGGAGGTGATCATGGAGGAGGTGGGCCACCACGTCGTGCACATCCCACCCGGGGCAGACGGTGGGGCGCCGCCAGTCGGCCGGGTCCAGGGCGGTCAGCAGGTCGAGCAGGGCGCGGCGGTCGCGGGGGAAGAGGGGGCGTACGTCAAGGGGCGGCCCCAGCCGTGCCCAGTCCATGCCCGCGCCTGTGCCTGCGTCTGCGTCCGCGCCTGCGGCTGTCTCCATGATCGGGATTATTGTGCCGTCAGCCTGTGACCGCTATCGCGTTTTTCCGGTGGAACCCAGGGCTTCGGGTCGAACGTTGAGCAGGCGTCCCCCTGTCCCTTTGTGATATTTCCGCCATGTCCGTACCGAGGAGTCCTGCTGTGACCCTGCGCCAAGAGATCGTCGGCAACGCCATGCAGATGGCGGTCTGCAGCCTCCAGCCCGGCCAGACCGTCTACTGCGAGGCCGGAAAGTTCCTGTTCAAGACGGCAAACGTGACGATGGAGACCCGGCTGTCCGGGCCCGGGCCGGGGGGCGGCGGCCAGGCCGCCGGGGGCAACGGCGGCGGGGGCGGTGGCGGCGGTGGCATGGGCGGCATGCTGCGCCAGGCCATGGGCACCGCGATGCAGGTGGGCCAGCGGGCCCTGGCGGGGGAGTCGCTTGCCTTTCAGTACTTCACCTCGACCGGCGGCGAGGGCACCGTCGGCTTCGCGGGCGTGCTGCCCGGGGAGATGCGCGCGCTGGAGCTGGACGGCGGCCGCGCCTGGTTCGCGGAGAAGGACGCCTTCGTGGCGGCCGAGTCGACCGTGGAGTTCGGCATCGCCTTCCAGGGCGGCAGGACGGGCCGCAGCGGTGGCGAGGGGTTCATCCTGGAGAAGTTCACCGGGCGCGGCACGGTGATCATCTGCGGTGCGGGCAATTTCATCGACCTCAACCCCGCCGACTTCGGCGGCCGGATCGAGGTCGACACGGGCTGCATCGTGGCCTTCGAGGAGGGCATCCAGTACGGCGTCCAGCGCATCGGCGGGCTCAACCGCCAGGGCGTGATGAACGCTGTGTTCGGCGGCGAGGGCCTGTCCCTGGCCACGCTGGAGGGCAATGGCCGGGTGATCCTGCAGTCGCTGACCATGGAGGGCTTGGCCAACGCGCTGAAGAAGGCCCAGGGCGGCGACAAGCAGGGTCCGACGGGCGGGCTGTTCTCCACCCACGCGGGGTGACAGCCGCCGCGGGGTGACGGGACGGCCCTGTGGACGGCCGGGCTATTTCGCTCCGGCCAGGTAGAACAGCAGGAAGAGGAACGCGGCGATGAAGTGGACGCCGACGAGGTAGATGAAGACGCGGATGGTGAGCCCCATCGGCGCCCGGTCCTCCTCCCGCACGGGCCCGCCGCGCGGCGCCGCCCCGTGTGCCGAGCCGTCGCCACCGGTCGTCGCGCCGCCGGCTGTCGCGCCGCCGGTCGTCGGGCCGCCGGTCGTCGGGCCGCCGGCCGTCGTGTGGTCCAGGGTGTTGTCGGAGTCCGTCATGGTGCCTGGTGTCTCCCTCCGCGGACGGCGTCGCCGAGACACAGGTCGGCCGTGCCGCTCTGCAGCAGCGTGTGGACGAACAGCAGATCCGTGCCGCCGGACGAGGCGGCGGCTATGCGGTGCGGGGTCAGCGAGTCGAAGTGGGCCGCATCGCCGACGCCGAGCACATGGACCGTCTCGCCGAGCGTCAGCCGCAGCCGCCCCTGGGTGACGTACAGCCACTCCTCGCCCGGATGGACCCGCACCAGGTCCTCCTGCGGGCCGGTCCCCGCCGGTACGTGCACCCGCAGCGCCTGCATGGCCCGGCCGGGGCTGCCGGTCCGCCAGTACGTCCAGCCGCCCGCCTCCCAGGCCGCCGTGTGGTCGGCCCGCAGGATCGGGTCCCGCTCCGGCGAAACCTCGCCGAGGAGGTCGGATACCGTGGTGCCGTAGGTACGGGCCAAGGCCAGCAGCATGGGGAGCGACGGCTGGCGCCGGGCGGTCTCCAGGCGGGAAAGATGCGCGGGTGAGAGCCCGGCCAGCCGGGCGGCGGCTTCGAGCGTCAGGCCGCTGCGCCGCCGCAGGTCGCGCAGGCGCGGGGCGACGGAGGGCAGCTCGGCGGGGGGCCCGTCGGCGGGCCCCTCGGGGGACGAGGTCATGTCTCCGGTATAGCCAGCATTCGCCTCTCGGGCAAAAAATTTGCCTCTGAGGCAAATGGGCATCGAGGTGGCGCCGCCGGGCCCGAGGCGGTGTGGGCGTTACGTCTTCATTACTTCTCCCGGCGCTTCGCGCGGGTCTTGTGAACTCCTGGGGAACTCCCTTCATTTGGCATTGACATGCCAGGGTCTACGCGCGTCATGCTGTGAGACATGAGAATCCCCCCACGGATCGCCCGCATCGGTGTGCTCGGCGCCCTCGCGTCGAGCCTTCTCATCGGCGGCCCGGCCGTCGCCTCCGCCCCGGCCGCCCCGGCCGCCCCGGTCGCGCCCCAGGCCGCCTCGTCGGTCCTCCAGATCACGGCCGTCGGCGATATCTGCTACTCCGACCTGCCGTCACAGGCCCATGACACGCTCGACCTGATCGCGTCCGGCGGCCCCTTCCCGTACCCGCAGGACGGGACCGTCTTCCAGAACCGGGAGGGCATCCTTCCGTCCCAGTCCAGCGGCTACTACCACGAGTACACCGTCAAGACCCCCGGCTCCGACACCCGCGGCGCCCGCCGCATCGTGACCGGGAAGAAGACGGACGAGGACTACTACACGGCCGACCACTACGCGTCGTTCGACCTGGTCGACCACAGCTGCTGACCGCCGAAAACCGCCACCCCCCGCACCGCGGCCGCTGCCTGCTCGCAGGCAGCGGCCCCCCCCGTGTTGAACCCCCACCCCCCGCGGCCTTAGCCCCCGCACACCTCCCCACACAGCAAAA